>JBDHVF010000820.1:0-4078 GCA_039809605.1 Polyangiales bacterium
CGCGCCATCACGGGGCGCCGCGTCGGGGTCGCGCTCGGCGGCGGCGGCGCGTGGGGCTACGCCCACGTGGGCCTGCTCGACCGCCTGGAGCGCCGCGGCGTGCCCGTCGACGTGGTCGCCGGGTGCAGCTTCGGCGCCGTGGTGGGCGCCTACTTCGCCGCGCGCGACGACGGCCTCGACGCGGTCAAGCGCGCGGGCCCCAGGCTCTCGCGCGCGGTGCACTGGGCCATCCTCTCGTCGGAGTCGGTCTCGCGCACGCTCGACCCCGAGTTCGACGCGCAGCGCATCGAGGCGCTCGAGCGGCCGTTCTTCCCCGTGGCGACCGACATCGCCTCGGGCGCGCAGCGCACCGTCCGCATCGGCAAGCTCTCCGACGGCGTGCGCGCGAGCGGGGCCTTCCCCGGCATGTTCACGCCCGTCACCTACGACGGCGCGCGCCTCGCCGACGGCGGGATCATCAACAACGTGCCCGAAGACGTGCCCGCCCGCGAGGGCGCGCACCTCGTGATCGCTTCGAACATCGTCTCGGCGCCGTCGCGCGAGCCCGCGTCGAAGCCCCGGCTCCCGGGCCGCCGCGGCAGGCAGCTCCACGAGTTCAACCCCATCGCCCGCGCGCGAGACCTCGTGCGCTCGATGCTGGTGCTCATGCACACCGCCGGGGCCGGCGACGCCTACCTCGCCGACGTGACCTTCACGCCGCCCGTCCCCCCCGTGGCCCCGTGGGATTTCAGCAAGCCCGACGTGGTGATCCAGCACGCCCGTGAGGCGCTCGACGAGACGCTCGAGGTGATCGCCGGCCGCTGGGCGCAGCTCGCGCGGCCGCGCGTGCCGGGCGTTGCCTCGGACCTCGACCCCGACGACGAGGCGTGACGCGCCCCCGCTCGCGGCGCGGGCGCGTCTTGCGTTACGCTCCCGCGCACCGAGGGGCGACGACCATGCACACCAGGCGAGTCTCCGTGGGCCCGGCATCTGTCACGATCCGCTCGCGCCGCGGGGCCGCGGCCCTGTGCGCGGCGCTCGGCGCGCTGGTCGCGACGCGCGCGGCGGACGCGTTTCACCTCGAAGACTCGCTGCGCGGGTCGACGCGCGGCAACCAGGTGGGCGGCTCGATCGAGGCCGACGGCTGGCACGTGACCGACCGGCGCGACCGCATCTGGTACGCGCTCCCGCGGCTCGTGTCGGGCTCGGTGGAGTTCACCGTCGCCAACATCACCATGGTGAGCCTCGGCGACGTCGACAACGAGATCTTCGCCATGTACGAGGCGGGCTACGGCATCTCGGAGCCGATCCGCTACGCGCCCGAGTTCCGCGAGAACAACTACAAGTGCATGCTGCGCATCTACGGCAACGCCGAGGCCGGGCGCGAGGGCGCGCAGAAGCTCATGTGGGGCATGTGCCCCGGCGGCTCGCCGGGCTACGGCACCTGCGCGTGCAGCCGCTCGTTCTTCGAAGAGCCCTTCGGCGGCGACGGCCGGTGGGACGGCTCCCCGCAGCGCATCCGCGTCGAGTGGGGCGGCGGCACGACGCGCTACCTGCGCAACGGCGCCGTGGTGCTCACCATCAACTGGTCGTCGTCGGGGCTCGCGTTCGGCCCGTCGGACCTGCACCTCTCGCTCGGCACCTCGCGCCCCTCGGCCACCGACGCGGCGCTGCCCGTGGGGGCGGTGTTCTCGAACCTCGTCGTCGACGGCGCCGAGGGCGAGCTCGCGCGGTGCCCCGGCGCGCCGCCGCCGCCCGACGCGGGCACCCCGACGACGATGGGCAACGTGCTCGACCTGCCCGCGGTCGAAGACGTCACCGTCGACCCGCTGCACGTGAGCACCGTGTACCCCGACGTGAACGACCTCGCGGTGGGCGCGGGCGACAGCGAGTTCTATGTGAAGTTCCACGTGGCGTCGCTGCCGGGGCGCGTGGTGCGCGCGCAGCTCCTCCTCAACAGCGCGACGGACCCCTCGGCCATGGGCAGCGGCGCGAGCGTCTTCGCCGCGGGAAGCGCGTCGTGGTCGGAGACCACCCTGACGTGGGGCGCGCGCCCGGGCCCTCGCGGCGCACGCCTGGGGCGCGTCACCGGCGTCGAGCCGAGCCAGTCGTACGCGATCGAGCTGCCCGCGGGCTCGGTGACCGCGCCGGGCACCTACGCCTTCGTGGTGCTGCCCGAGGCGAGTGACACCAACACCGCGCACTTCGACGCGCGCGAGGTGTCGCCCACGCGCGGTCCGGTCCTTCGGCTCACGGTCGACCCGACGATGCCCGCCGCGCCCGACGCGGGGATGACCGCGCCCGACGTGACGACCGCGCCCGACGTGACGACCGCGCCCGACGTGACCGTGTCACCCGACGCGACCGTGTCACCCGACGCGACCGCGTCGCCCGACGTCACCGCGGCGGCTGACGCGATGGCCGGTGACGACGCGGCGAGGGGCGATGGGGGAGGGCGCGAGGTGGGCGTCGACGAGCAGGCGCTCGAGCCCGCGCCGCCGGGCGGGTGCGGCTGTCACGCGGGGGGCTTCGAGGGGAGCGTCGGAGGGGGGATGGGCGCGCTCGCGGTGGCGGCGCTCGGGGCGGTGAGGAGGCGTCGTCGCGCGGGCGCTACACGCCCCAGCGGCCCTCGGTGAGGCGGCGCTCGGCGAGCTCGGCGAGGTAGACCTCGAGGTTGGTGTAGCCGTTCATGCCGGGCGTCGACGCGCCCACGGTGAGGCCGTTGTGGTCCTGCGCGGCGGGGTTGAGGCCGTGCGCGCGCTCCCAGTCGTCGGGCATGCCGTCGCTGTCGGTGTCGACGGGCGCGGCGGGGGCCGTGGTCCAGTCGGTGGCGTGCGCGTCGTTGGCGGGGTTGACGTTGGGCGAGCTCGAAGGGATCACGCCCGCGGCCACGTAGCCCATGAGCCTGCGGTCCATCGGGTCGCGCGGGAAGGCGCCGGCGTGCGCGACGACGTACGGCCGCACGTTGGCGCTCGGCAGGTACGTGGGCGAGGGGAAGTCGTGGCGCGCGGCGACGGCCCACGCGGGGCGCGTCGGCGGCGGCGCGGCGGCGAAGTCGTTGCAGCAGTAGTCGAGCTGCCAGTCGGTGCGCGAGGGCTGCGAGCTCAGGTGGTCGTCGGAGAAGAACACCGTCGAGCGGCCCGTGGGGTTCTCGAACCAGAGCATGCCGTAGGGCATGCCGGGGCGCGTGACGCCCACGTTGCCCACCCAGTTGAGCTGCCAGTAGACGGGCGAGCCCGAGCCGGCCACGCCCGAGGTGTGGCCCGAGTCGATGAAGTACTGCTGGTCCCAGAGGAGGTTGTTGGCGAGCTCGACGCGCGCGGTGCGGCCCGCGTCCGCCGCGCTCTCGCGAGACATCTCGGGGTAGCGGCCCTGGATGCGCACCCACGCCGTGCGCGCGACGGTGATCGCGTCGAGCTGGTAGCCCGCCGCGGGGTTCGAGTAGTTCATCAGCATGCCGCCGCGCTCGGCGTGGTCGCCGAGCGTCTCGGCGATGAGGCTGTCCTGCACGGTGACGTTGTTCGAGTACGAGATCTCGACGGCCTCGTCGATGGCGTTCTCGGTCGACACGTGATCGATCATCACGTTGCGCGAGTGGCGGATGCGCAGCCCGTCGCCGTCGAGCAGGCCGCCCGAGTCGCCGGGGCGCGTGCGCAGGTGGCGCACGACGACGTTGTCGACGCCCTGCACGCCCGCGCCGCACGCGCTGTCGCAGAAGACCGCCTCGTCGGTGTGGATGCCGCGCACGGTCACGCCGCCCGGCGAGGTCTGGCCCGCGATCGTCACGTTGCCCTGCGCGATGCGGGGCGACGCCTCGATGGTGCCGCTCACCTTGAAGAGCACGTAGCGGGGGCCCGTCGCCGAGAGCGCCGCGTCGAGCGAGCCCGGCCCCGTGGCCGCGAGCGTCGTGACGTAGATCACGCGCCCGCCGCGGCCTCCGGTGGCCGACGCGCCGAAGCCCTCGGCGCCGGGGAACGCGCGCACGCCCGCGGCGGCGGCGATCGTCGGCACCTGCCGCGCCGTGAGCTGGCCCACGGCCGTCGCGACCGTCGTGCCCGCGGTGGTCGGCGCGGGCGGCGCGGGGCTCGACGGCGTCGTC
>JBDHVF010000821.1:0-4075 GCA_039809605.1 Polyangiales bacterium
AGAACCAATCCAGCGCTGCGCGTGGTGGGCGTCGACGCGCACACCTCTCGCGCCGCGGCGCACGCCGCGCTGGCCCTCTGCGCGTGCGGCCTCGGCGGGCGCGAGGGGGCGGCGTTCCGCGAGGCCGCGGGCGAGCTCTTCCCGCGGCTCGCCGCGGGCGTGAGCGCGTCGAGGAGCGGCGTGGACCCGCACGCGCTGCGAGTGTGCGCCATCGTGCACGGGGCCGTGATGCGACCCGAGACACCCTCGCGATGGCCCGCGCCCGCGCGGCTCGTGGCCGCGGTGTACGCGATGGAGCGCGCGCGCTGCCCCGCGGAGCGAGGCTACGACCTCTCGGGGTTTGACTCTCTCGCCGCGGCCGTCGAAGCGGGAGAGGTCGACGAGTGGCTCGCGCCGCTGGTCACGGCGCTCGGCGCGTACCCCGCGGGCGTGCGCGTGACGCTCGCCGACGGGCGCGAGGGCGTGGTGGTGGGAGAGGGGGCGAGCGACGACCCGAGCCGGCCCGCGGTGTACGTCGACGGCAGGATCGAGGCGCCCGACGCGCCGGTGCGACCGCGGATCGGGTAGAGTGCCACGGAGCCTCCGCCCTCGCGCATGGAACTGCACCCCGGAACGACCGTCCTCGAGCGCTACGTGATCGATCGCCCGCTGGGCGTGGGCGGCATGGGCAGGGTGTACGCGGCGCGCCACGCGACGCTGGGCTTCCCCGTGGCGGTGAAGGTGCTGGCCTTCGACAACCTGCCGGGGCTGCACGAGCGCTTCGAACTCGAGGCGAAGCTCATGGCCCGCGTGCGCCACCCCAACGTGGTGCTCGTGCAGGACTACGGCTTCCTCGAGTCGTCGGTGCCCTGCATCGTGATGGAGTACCTCGAGGGCGAGTCGCTCGAGGAGCGCCTCGGGCGCCAGGGCCCGCTCCCATGGCCCGAGGCCGTGGCCGTGTTGCGCGGCCTGCTCGCGGGCCTCGGGGCGCTGCACCACGCGGCGGTGATCCACCGCGACCTCAAGCCCTCGAACATCTTTCTCGTGCGCGGCCCCCCCGAGTCGGTGAAGCTCATCGACCTCGGCATCGCGCGCTCGCTCGCCCCGCAGGCCAGCCGCCTCACGCGCACCGGCATGCTCATGGGCACGCCCGACTACATGGCCCCCGAGCAGCTCGTGAACTCGGGCGTCGACCACCGCGCCGACCTCTTCGCCGCGGGCTTGATCCTCTACGAGACCCTGTCGGGCATGGTGCCCCTCGCGGGCGACGACTTCGAAGCGCTCATGCGCCGGCTCACCGTGCCCATCGGCGCGCCGCTCATCCCCGCGGAGCTGCCGCCCGTGCCCGACGCGCTGCTCGACGTGATGCAGTGGCTCCTGCAGATCCAGCCGTCGAAGCGGCCCGCCGACGCGGGCGACGCGCTCGCGCGCCTCGACGAGGCCCTCGACGAGCGCCGCCGCGACCCCGGCGCCCGCCCGAGCGCGCCGCGCGGGCCCGTGCGCGCCGCGTTCGCGCTCGGCGAGACGCCCATCGAGACCCTCGCGCCCGCGAGGGTGCGCTTCCTCGTGGCCGCGAAGCTCCCGCCGTCGGTGCTCGCGCGCCGCGAGGAGCGGCGCTTCCTCGCGGCCGTCGCGGGCGCCGAGGCGCGGGGCTTCACCTACGGCGCGCAGTTCTGGTTCGCGCTGCAGAGCGACGCGGGCACCGAGGCCGAGGCGCGCCGGCGCGTCGAGGCCATCACCCGCGCGCTCGCGTCGCGCTTCGGCGCGCACGCGAGGGTGGCCTGGCGCGCGGTCGACAAGGGCTTCGCGCTCTCGCCCGCGGCGCTCACGGGCACCGCGCCGCTGCCGCCGCCGCTGCGCGAGCTGCTCGACGGGCTGCTCGCGCCGCCGCGCTGACCGCTACGCCACGGGCTCGACGCGCACGGGCACGCCCGAGAGGCTCGCGGTGCCCGAGAGCGCGTCGAGCAGCCGGTCGTCGGTCACGTCGTTGACGCTCACGCCCGCGTGCGCGCTCGCCACGCGCAGCCGCACGCCGGGCCGGTCGTGCCCCCAGCCGTGCGGCAGGCTCACCACGCCGGGCATCACCTCGTCGCTCACCTCGACGGGCGCCACCACCTCGCCCGCGCGCGAAGAGAGCCGCGCGCGGTCGCCCGTGCGCAGCCCCCTCGCCTCGGCGTCGCGGGGGTGCACCTTCAGGGTGCAGCGCGCGGGGCCCTTCACCAGCCGCTCGCTGTTGTGCGCCCACGAGTTGTTCGACCGCAGCTCGCGCCGCCCGATGAGCAGCAGCTCGCCCTCGGCGCGCGACGCGAGCGACGGCGCCCGCGCGCGCAGCCGCGCCACGTCGGCCACGAGCTCGCGCGGCGCGAGGTGCACCCTCCCGTCGGACGTCTGGAGCCTCCCCGGCATCACGCGCTCGAGCGGCCCGAGGTCGACGCCGTGCTCCGCGCGCTCGACCCTCGCCAGGGTGAGCGGCGCCGCGAGCGACCTGCGCAGCCCCCAGGGGCCGAGGCGCATCGCGAGGTCGACGACGCGCCGCGGGGTCGCCACGCGCACCGCGCCGCGCGCGAGCGCCTCGCGCAGGGGGTCGAGGGCGTCGCCCCGCGCGGTGAGGCGCGCGGCGAGGTCGGTGAGGATCTCCCAGTCGTGCCGCTGGTCGGTCGCGGGCGCGAAGAGGGGCCGCGACCAGCGCGCGGTGTTGCGCACCGCGAAGGCGTGCAGCGCGACGTCGTAGTGCTCGCGCTCGAGCGCGAACGTGGGCGGCAGGATCAGGTGCGCGTGCCGCGTCGTCTCGTTGAGGTAGGGGTCGATCGAGACCATGAAGTCGAGCGACGCGAGGGCGCGGTCGAGCGCGCGGCCGTTGGGCGTCGAGAGCACGGGGTTGCCCGCGAGCGTCACGAGCGCGCGCACCTGGCCGTCGCCCGGCGTCTCGATCTCCTCGGCGAGGCAGGCCACCGGCAGCTCGCCGCTGAAGCCCGGCGCGCCCCGCACGCGGCTCTTGATGCGCCCGAAGCTGCCGCGCAGGCCGAGCGCCGTGCCCAGCGCCACGAGGTCGACCGCGGGCGTGGTGAACATCATCCCGCCGGGCTCGTCGAAGTGGCCCGTCACCACGTTCAGCACCTCGAGGAGCCAGCACGCGAGGCCGCCGAACTCCTGCGTCGAGACGCCCACGCGGCCGTAGACCGCCGCGCGCCCGGCGTCGGCCACCGCGCGCGCCACGCGCCGCACGACGTCGGCGCCCACGCCCGTGGCCGCCGCGGTCTCTTCGGGCGCGAAGCCCGCCGCGAGGTCGCGCACCTCGTCGAGGCCCGTGACGTGCGACGCGAAGCGCCCGAGGCGCACGAGGCCCTCGGCGAAGACCACGTGCAGCATCGAGAGCACGACGAGGGCGTCGGTGCCCGGCCGCACGAAGTGGTGCTCGTCGGCCGCGCGCGCGGTCTCGGTGCGCCGCGGGTCGAAGACCACCACGCGCCCGCCGCGCCGACGGACGGCCTCGAGCCGGCGCTTCATCCCCGGCGCGCTCATCAGGCTGCCGTTGGAGACCAACGGGTTGGCCCCGAAGATCACGAAGAGGTCGGCGCGGTCGACGTCGGGCACCGTCATGAGCATCTGGTGGCCGTACATCAAGAGCGAGGCGAGCATCTTCGGGAGCTGGTCGACGGAGGTGGCCGAGTAGCGGTTGTGGCTCCCGAGGGCCATGCCGAAGAGCTGCGAGCCGAGCATCGCGCCGAGGTTGTGCACCGTGGGGTTGCCCATGTAGAAGGCCACGCCGCGCGGGCCGTGCTTCGCGCGCGCGTCGGCGAGGCGCGCGGCGGCGAGCGAGAGGGCGCCCTCCCAGTCGAGCTCTTCGAAGTCTCCGCGCGCGGTGCGGCGCAGCGGGCGGCGCAGGCGGTCGGGGTCGTGGTGCACGTCGGCGAGCGAGGTGGCCTTCGGGCAGAGGTACCCGCGGCTGAAGGGGTCGTCGTCGTCGCCCCGCACGGAGGTGACCCGGTCGCCCTCGTACTCCAGGGTGACCCCGCAGAGCGCCTCGCACAGGTGGCAGGTCCGGTGGTGCAGCATCGGCGGGAAGATACCCCGGAACGCGCCCGTGCCGCTGACC
>JBDHVF010000822.1:0-4072 GCA_039809605.1 Polyangiales bacterium
GCGGCGAAGAGGGCGGCGCGGGCCGCCGCGACCGCCGCGACCACGAAGACCGCGGGCGCGACGACGACGACGAGTAGCCCCTTCACTCCACGCGCAGCACAAGACGGCAGCCGCTCGTGCCGCCGTGGCCGTCGCGCAGGAGGATCCACATCGACTGCTCGCCCGGCGCGTCGGGCGCGCCCCAGTAGTTGTCGCGAATGGGCGACTGCGTGAGCTGGCGGCCCACGGTCCCGGCCGTGACGTACCACGAGTAGAAGGCGGTCTCTCGCCGGTCGACGAGCTGCCCCGAGGCCGTGAGCACGCGGTACGACTCGATCCAGCGGGCCTCGTCGGGGTCGGGCACGAGCGCGACGTTGCGCCCGCGCGGCACGCGCACGACGCCGCCGCCCTCGGGCGCGCACACCGAGTCTTCGCCCGACGGCACCGTGACCCACACGTCGTTCACGCGCACGCGCGGCGGCGGGGGGTTGGTGTTGGGGTGCTCGTTGAGCGAGACGACGAGGCGCTTGTAGCCCTGGAGCGTCACCCCGTCGACGTCGACCACGACGGCCACGCCCACGGTCACGCCCACGTCGCGCGCGAGCGCCGAGAGCACGCCCGGCGGCAGGTACGAGCCGAAGCGCGACGCGAGCGACTCGAGGTCGCGCAAGAGGTTCTCGGGCGCGCGGAACGTCGCCGTGGGGCCCGTGCCGAGCGGCAGGTTCGCGCCCGCGTCGCCGTAGCAGCCCGCGAAGGCGTTGCCCTCGCCGAAGTTCGTGAGGCTGCTGGGGTTGCGCGTCGCGTCGGTCGACACGCACGCGAACCAACGGTACCGGGCGGCGCCCGTCGTGCCCGCGAGCATCACGCGCAAGGTGCTCGCGCCGCCGGGGTTGATCTCGGGGCGGTCAGCGACGATGTCGAGGATGCGCGGCCCGCGCACGACCACCTTGGGGTCGAGGTCTTCGATGCACCCCGACGACGCGCAGAGCGCGGCGACGAGCCAGACGCGAGCCGCGGGCGCACTCATTCCCGAAGACATGGCACGACCGCGCCCGCGCGTGCAACGGCCGCATCGGGCGGATAGACTCCGGCGCCGTGTTCCGCGACGACAGCCTGGCCCTCGCCGAGCAGAACTCGCAGCTCCAGCGCGAGGTGGCGGCGCTGCGGGCCGAGAACGCGGTGATGCGCGACGCGCTCCAGGCCTACCGCATCGACGTGGCGCACGCCTACGCGCAGCGCTCGATCTACGAGAGCCGCGGGGTCGAGATGACCGAGGGCGACCGCGTCGCGCTCTCGCGCCACGGGCTCGAGCACTTCCCCCCGTGGGCCGCGGCGCTGCTGCACGTGCTCACCTTCGGGCTGTGGTCCATCGTGCACTTCGGGCGGGCGCACGCCCGGCTGCCGAAGCTGCGCCCCGACGACCCCACCCTCGGCCGCGCGATCGGGCTCTTCTTCGTGCCCTACGTGAACGTCTGGTGGATGTTCTTCGCGCCGATGCGCCTCGTCGACCGCATCAACTTTCAGTTCATGCTGCGCCGCCGCGAGGCGCCGCTCACCAAGCTGCCCATCGTGGCCGGCGCGGTGATGTCGTTCTTCATGTACTTTCTGCCCGTGGGGTGGGTCTTCGCCGTGTGGAAGACCCAGAGGGCCATCAACGACCTCGTGGCCCTCGGGCCCGTCGTGCCCGCCGTCGCCGCGCAGCCCGCCACGGGCGTGCGCGTCGACACCGAGGCCCTCTTCGGCCGCGTGCCCGCGCCGGGCTTCGAAGCGGCCGAGGCCGCCGCGCCGGTGGCCGACGCGCGCGCCGCCGCCCGCTGAGCGCATGGAGCCCGCGTCGCTGCTCGACCCTTCGTTCGTGCGCGAGCTCGAGCACCTGCGCGTCGAGCTCTCGCGGCGCGTCGCGGGCGTGCGCGCGGGCGAGCACCGCTCCCTGCGCCGCGGCGCCTCGGTCGAGTTCGCCGAGCACCGGCCCTACGCCCCCGGCGACGACCCGCGCCGCGTCGACTGGAACGCCTTCGCCCGCCTCGGCGAGCTCGTCGTGCGCCTCTACGCCGCCGACGAGGACGTCACCGTGCACCTCGTGGTCGACGCGAGCCGGAGCATGTCGTTCGGCGCCCCCAGCAAGCTCTCGACGGCCGCGCGCCTCGCGGCGGCCATCGGGTACCTCTGCCTCACGGGCAGCGAGCGCGTGTCGCTCTCGGTGTGCGTCGGCGGCGAGACGTCGTCGCGCGCCACGATGCGCGGCCGGCGCAAGCTCGCGGAGCTGCTCGCGTCGCTCGACCGCCTCGAGGCCCGCGGCCACGCGCCCGTCGACCGCGCCGTCGACGCCCTCGTCGCGCGCCACGCGGGCCGCCCCGGCGTCGCCGTGGTGCTCTCGGACCTCCTCGACGCGGGCGCCGGCGTCTCCGCGGCCCGCAAGCTCGCCGCCGCGCGCCACGAGACCGCCGTGGTGCACGTGCTCTCGGCCGCGGAGCTCGACGCCGCGGCGCTCGGCGAGGCCACGCTCGTCGACAGCGAGACGGGCGACGCGCTCGACCTCGCCCTCGACGACGAGGCGCGCGCCCTCTACCGCGACGGCCTCTCGCGCTGGATCGCCGACGTCACGGCCACGCTCCAGCGGCGCGGCGTGCGGTACGTGCAGGCGTTCCCCGGGGCGCAGGCGCGCGACGTGGTGGCACGGGTGCTCGCGGGTCGTTGACGCAAGGTTTCGATCCCTGCGACGTTCTCCGTGAGACCGCGGCACGGCGAGCGCGGCGACGGAGGTAGAGCCATGTCGATGAACCTGTGCGTGTGTGATGGGTGCGGGCGGCACGTTCGCGAGGCCGAGGCCGCGTGCCCGTTCTGCGGCGCGGCGCGCGCCCGCTCGGAGGCGCCCGCGGCCCACGCGGCGGCCGCGCGCGCGGCGCTGGTGACGGCGCTCACGGTGGCCGCGGGGCTGAGCCTCCAGGCGTGCTACGGGGGCCCTCCCAGGCCGCGCTCGTACACCGAGGACCAGCACCGCCCCGGCGGCGCCACGATGCAGGTGGCGACCGACCCCCGCGCGAAGGAGTAGGTCTCACCCCCTCGCGTGGCGCGCGAACTCGCCGCACCAGGCGAGGAGCGTTCGCACGACGCGGTCGCAGTCGTCGAGGTGCGCGCAGTGGCCGACGCCCTCGTGCACCTCGACGCGCCCGTGGGGCGGCATGTGCGCTTCGAAGAACACCCGCGACGACGGGGGGAACACTCTCTCCTCGGCGCCCCAGAGCACGCGCACGGGCACCGGCAGCCCGCGCAGCTCGTCGGGCCTGATCGCGTCGTCGGGGGTGATCCCCGCGAGCAGGGCGCGCACCGCGGGCCTCGCGAAGCCCGCGCGGATGCCCATGGCGTAGAGCCTTCGCATCGCGCCGGGCCGCACCATCACGCGGTCGACGAAGGCCAGCGCGTCGCCGTCGCTCTCGACGCGAAAGAGCCCCCGCAGGTCGTCGAGCTCGGCGGCGGTGAGGGGCGCTCCGCCGGGCGCGAGCAGCGCGAGGCCGAGCGTGCGCTCGGGGCGGTCGAGGCCGTAGCGCAGCGCCATCGCGCCGCCGAGCGAGTTGCCGACGATCACCGACGGCTCGTCGAGCGCGCGGTCGAGCGCGGCGCGCAGGCCCGCGTAGACCTCGTCGAGGTGAACGCGCGCGGGCGTGTCGCTGAAGCCGTGCGCGGGCAGGTCGGGAACGACCATGCGGCGCACGTGCGGGCGCAGCCGCACGAGCAGCGGGCCGTAGTGGCTCCCCGCCGACGAGATGCCGTGGAGGAACACCACCGTCGGCAGCGCCCCGTGCCCCTCGACGTCGAGCAGGTGCACGCGCCCGACGGGGGTGCGCAGGTGTCGCCGCCGCCATCCGCGGAGCCGCAGCCCGAGGAGCGTGGCGTGTTCGGTGAAGCCGGCCATCCGGTTGTCGCGGCGGATCATCGGGGAGCCCGCGCGCGCGCGCCAGTTCGCGGCGATTGCCTGGATTCAGGGCGTCCACTGCGTGGTGGCGCCGGGCTGCACCTCGGGGCGGCTCGCGAGGCCGAGGATGATCGCGCCGACGCCGAGCGAGACGCCGACGCCCGCGGTGATACCGCCCGC
>JBDHVF010000823.1:0-4059 GCA_039809605.1 Polyangiales bacterium
GCGCGTCGAGCGCGCGCGGGAGCTCGCCCTTCGCCGCGGGCTTCGCGCGGCCGCGGAGGCGACCCGCGAGGGCGACCGCGCGCGCGAGCGCGAGCGCGAGGTCGAGGAGGCCGGCGCTGCGCTGCGTGTATCCCCCATGCGCGAGATGCACCGCCACGGCCCCCGCGGAGGCCGGCGCGGCGCAGGCACGGACCACGCGGCGTACGCCACGGAGAAGGGCGACGAGGTCCATCGGCTGTTGACCGGTGCCGATATCAGCGTCGCGGGGAGAACACCAAGAAAGCGGCGGCGATCAGCGCGCCATGCGCGACGGCAGCGCGGACGCGGGCACCTCGACCACGACCTCGTCGGGGCGCACCCACCCGAGCTCCTCGCGCACGGCGCGCTCCCGCGCGCGCGGGTCCGTCGCGAACGCGCCGAACTCCGCGCGGAGCTGGATGAGCTGCCGCGCGAGGCGGACGTTCTCCTGGCGCTGCGCCTCGAGCTGCGCGCGCAGGCGTCGGTGGCGCGTGAGGCCGTCGGGGCCGAAGACCATCACGGGCACGGCGACGGCCGTGACGATGAGCACGGCGAGGGGCACGCCAAGGATGAATCGCTCTCGGAGCGGCGCCATCGCGGGGGTTCTATCCGCCGCGCGCGCCGCGCCGCCAGAAAACGTCAGTCGAGCGGGAGCACGGCGACCTCGGCGTCGGGCGCGACGTTGAGCGCTTCGAACGCGGCCGCGGGCACGTCGACGACGCCGTCGGGCCCGACCGTCGCGCGCGCGGGCACGGCCCTGAAGAAGGGGGCATCTTTGAGGTTCGCGCCCACGAGGCAGCGGGGCGCGTCGGCGGCGACGGCCTCCGCCGGGCGCACGCGCCCGCGCGCCGCGCGCTTCACGAGCAGGATCTCGTCGGTGGTCGCGCGGAAGTGGGGCCCGCCGTCGAAGGGGTCGATGCGGTTGCAGTACTGAAAGCCGATGCGTCGCAGCATCTTCTCGACGCCGCGGGTCTCGCGCCCGACCTTGCCGATCACGTCCTGCGCCTCGGGCGGCAGCAGCGACGCGTAGATGTCGCCGTTAGGAAAGAGCGACTTGACGAACTCCTTGTTGCGCTTCGAGAGGGCGTCGGCCTCGAGGTACGTCATGTCCGTGAACTTGCGGCCGAGGGACTCCCACAGATGGCTGCGCCCGTCGGGCAGGAGCGGCGGCAGGAGCTCGGCGACCACCTCGTTGCGAAAGAGGCCGCGGTGCATGGCCATGAACATGAAGCGCACGTACGAGATCATGAGCCCGACCTTGTCGGGCACGCGGCGGCACTCGGGCAGCACGATGAGCCCGCCGATCTCGGTGGGCCCCTCGTAGCTGTGCCCGAGGCGCAGCACCGTGTGAACGAAGTGCCGGTCGAGGGTGGGGCTGTACTTCTCCTCGATGATCACGTCGAAGTAGATGTACGGCGCGTCGCGGCGCCCGAGCTGCGCGATGATCTTGCTCGTGCCGATGACCCGGCGCTCCTCGAGGTCTTCGAGCACGAACACGTACTCGCGTCGACGCGGGTCCTTGAGGGCGCCCGAGAACGATCGCGTCGACAGGTCGATGATCTCGCGCACCGCCGCGGGGTCGTACGGCAGGTTGATGGTGTTGAGGTGCTTCGCCAGCGCGAGGAGGTTGTGCTCGTCCTCGCCCGTCGTACCGCGGATCATGTACCGGATCGGGTCGGGCGCCGTCATGGTGGTCCTTCGTTCTGTCAGAACGCGCGCGCGCTGTCGACGAGGATGGTCACGGGCCCGTCGTTGACCGCGTCGACCATCATGTGCGCGCGGAACTCCCCCGTCGCGACCGTGAGGCCCCGCTCGCGCAGCAGCGCCACCACGCGCTCGTAGAGCTCGCTGGCGCGCGCGGGCTCCATCGCCGCCGTGAAGTCGGGCCGGCGCCCCCTGCGCACGTCGCCGTAGAGCGTGAACTGCGGCACGACGAGCACCGCCGCGCCCACGGCGCTCGCGTCGAGGCTCATGCGCCCGCGGTCGTCTTCGAAGACACGCAGCGTCGCGAGCTTGTCGGCGAGGTACTCGGCCGCCGCCTCGTCGTCGCCCGCGCCGACGCCCAGGTACGCGAGCAGCCCGCGGTTGATCTCGCCCGTCACGCGCTCGCCGACGGAGACCCTCGCGCGCGACACGCGCTGCACCACGGCCCTCACCGCACCACCTCGCGCCCGCCCGGGAGCTTCGCGTCGCTGCCTCGCACGTAGAGCGGCTCGAGGTCGCCCGCGTCGACGCGTCCGCGGCCCACGAGCGCCTCCCACGCGACGAAGCGCGCGAGGGGCGTGCCCACGACGGCGGGCGCGAGGGTGAAGCGCTCCGGCGCGCGCGCGGTGAGCGCGGCGAGGTCGGCGTCGCCGAGGTCGCCGACGACCGCGATGGGCCCCTGGGGGCACCGCGCGACCGCGAGCGCGCCGACGGCAGAGGGCGGGCCGTGCATCGGCTCGATCACGACCCGGCGTTCGCACGGAGAGGCCTCGTAGAGCGCGGCGAAGGCCTCCCCGCGCCGCGCGTCGAGGGCCGCGAGCACGTACCCGCGCGCCGCCCACGCCGAGGCGACGAGCGCGTCGAGCGACGAGACGCCCACGAGCGCGGCGCCCGAGGCGAGGTGCAGGCCCTTGGCGGTGGCGACCCCGATGCGCACGCCCGTGAACGAGCCCGGGCCGATGCCTACCGCAATGCGGTCGATCGCGTCGAGGGCGAGGCCCGCGCGCGTGAGCACCTCGTCGACGAGCGGGAGGAGCTGCTCCGAGTGGTTGGCGCGCACGCGCGCGGTGGACTCGGCGAGGAGCGCGCCGTCGGCGACGACGGCCACGGAGCCGGCGAGGGTGCTGGTGTCGAGCGCGAGGATCTTCACGTCGGAGGTGTAGAGGCGCAGCGGAAGGTGACGGTGACCGAGCGGGCGCTGCGCGCGAGCTGCCGCCTGCGGTGCGTGCGCGCGGCGGCGGCGGGCTCGTTCCACGCACTGCCGCGCACGATGAAGTGCTCGGGCGAGGAGCCCGAGGTCGAGGTCCACTCGGCCGCGTTCCCGGCGCCGTCGTAGACCTCGAAGGGGCTGCGGGCGCGGGGGTACGAGAGCACGGGAGCGGTGTCGCCGGCGCCGAGCTCGCGGCTGTTGATGCGCGCCGGGTCCGCGCGATCGCCCCAGGGGAACGCCCGCCCGTCCACGCCGCGCACGGCCTTCTCCCACTCCTCTTCGGTGGGCAGTCGCGCATGGCGCCAGGCGCAGTAATCGCGGGCGTCGTCCCACGCGACGAGCACGGCAGGGTGCGGCCCGTAGCGATCGAGCACGGAGGCACGCGCACGGTCGTGCTGCGCGACGAGGGCGGCGTCGATCGTGGGGTCGGCGTCGCGCCCGACCACGCTGAGAGCGCGTGAGGTCTCGTCGACGAATCGTGCGTAGTCGCGCTCGGTCACGGGAACGCGGTCGATCGAGAACTCAGGCATCTCCACGCGGCGCAAGGGGAGGGGAGGCAGCTCGAGCGGCGCGGTGAATCCCTCCCCGGCGCCCTCGAGAAAGGAACCGCGCGGGATCGTCGCCATGCGCGCTCGCGCCGCCGCGGAGCGGGGACCCCCCTGCCCGCGGACGGAGCCGCAACCGATCGCGAGCGCGGCGAGCACGAGGGAGAGGCGATGCACGTCGCGAACGGAGATACACGGACCACAGGCGGCGCGCCAGCGGACGAAAACACTTGTCTGACAGGCTCCTGAAGAAAATCGACAGGAGCCCGGCGACAAACTGTTGACCCCCTCCGCAGGGGGGCGTACAAGCCGCCTCCCCTTCAGCGGAGACCCTCCGCGGCGGGGGAAGCCGGTGGACGACTCGGCGACGATAAAAAAAGTCACGGATCGTTGACAGGCAGCAGCGAGGGAGTTACAAGTCACCTCCCTCCGACAGGAAGAGGCACCAGACGGATCGAGGCCCTCGGGTCGCGAACCGCGCGGTGAGGAACGGCCCTCGCGGCGGATGGCGGAAAGCGTCATCTCCGATCTTTGAAAACCTGGTTGCAGGAAGACATCGACACAAGTGGTCGGTGTCCGCTG
>JBDHVF010000824.1:0-4059 GCA_039809605.1 Polyangiales bacterium
CGCAGGCCATGGCCTTCGCGCGCAGGCGCGCCCCGACGAGGCGCGCGCCGACCTCGCTGAAGGTCCCGTCGCCGCGGGCGAGGTAGAGCTCGGCGGGGCCCGCAGGGGCGCCACGGTCGTCGTCGCCGAGGCGCAGCACGAGCAGGTCGGAGGTGCCGTCGAGGTCGGCGTCGAAGGCCCACGCGCCCCACGCCGTGGTGTCGTCGACGCCCTCGACCTCGGCGTCGAAGGCCGCGTCGGCGAGCGCGCGCCCGCCGCCCCGCAGGAGCAGGCTGCGCCCGCGCACGCCCGCCACGAAGTAGTCGACGGCGCCGTCGCGGTCGAGGTCGAGCGGCGCGACGCCCATGGGGTCGGCGGCCGAGAAGCGCACGCTCGCGGCGTCGTCGCGCGCGAACGCGGCGCCCTCGCGCGCGCCCCACGAGAACCACGCGCCCGCGCGGTCGACGAGCGCGAAGAGGTCGCGGGCCCCGTCGCCGTCGACGTCGTCGAAGAAGGCCGCGAAGGGCAGGAGCGCGCCCTCGTAGGGCTCCACGGGCGTGGCGGCGAGCGCGCGCTCGTCGTAGCGCCCGTCGCCACGCCCCACGAGCACGCGGTAGGGGCGCGGCGCGGGGCCGAGGAGCGCGACGGCGAGGTCGGTGACCCCGTCGAGGTCGACGTCGGTGGCGAGCAGGCTCAGCGCGTCGCGGTCGGCCGGCGGCGCGAGGGTCACGGGATCTTCGAAGCGACAGCCCCCGAGGTTGCGGAGCATCACCACGTCGTCGGCGGCCATCACCACGTCGTCGCGCCCGTCGCCGTCGAGGTCGGTGAAGATCGCCGCGCGGTAGGTTCGCGAGGGGAGCGTCGGGACGTCCACCGCCGCGAAGGTCCCGTCGCCGCGCCCGAGAAACATCGCGGGCCGCAGCCCCGGCCCGCGGTCGGGCGCGAGGCCGGTGTTGTCTCCCCCGAGGGCGAGCACGTCGAGCGCGTCGTCGTCGTCGCAGCGCCCCACGGCGAGCGAGCGGGCCGCGGCGCCCAACACCCCGCGCGCGACCTCGAAGCGCCCGCGCACGGGCACCGCGGGGCCGTCGGGGTAGCGCGTGCGCCGCAGCCCGCCGTCGCACGCCGCGAGCGCGGCGAGCGCCGCCATGCACGACCAGGTACGAGCCCCGCGCCAGCGGCTCATCAGCGAGAGCGTACATCAGCGGTGAAGCGCGGATGAATGCATCTGCCGCGGATGCGCGCATCCGCGGCAGATGGGCGGGCGCTCAGCTACCGGGCTGGCGGTCGTCCTTGGGGCGGTTGCTGTGCGCGGCCTGGTCGGTCCTGGCGGGCTTGTGCTCGAGCGGGCCGTTGTCGGTCTGCTGGCTCGCCTCGCCGCGTCGCACGGCCTCACGATCGTGCCCCGGCCCCGGGTGCGCGCCGGGCCTCGGCTGCGAGGCGAGGGGGCCGGGCAGGTCTTCGTTTCGATCGTTGCGCAGGTCGTCGTCGAGCATCTTCTGGCGCGTGTGGGTCGCCATGGTGCACGTCCTTTCCGCGCCCCCGATGGGGCGTTCGTCACGCCGAAGTGGCTGCAATCCGGCGGCCACGGCGCAGCGGTCGGGCGCGCGACGGGGGACTCGAGACGACGGCGTGGCATCGCGCCACGCGCCGCGCGAGCGCGGTCAGGGGATGCCCCAACGCTGCGAGGGCGTGGGGTAGAGGCAGGTGGTGGGCGAGGAGAGGTCGGGCGCGCCCGAGGGGTCTTCGTCGTAGCGGCAGACGAGGGGCGCACGGCAGTCGGCGTTGCGGGCGCACGAGCGCTCGACGCACAGCGCGAGGTTGTCGGGGTCGGGGCCCGTGAGCGGGAGCACGCGCGCGGGGTCGTCGGGGCACGACGACGACACGGCGAGGTCGAGGTAGCTGCCGCAGATGCCCTGGTGGGGCGAGAAGTCGGCGGCGTCGAGGCACATCCCGCGGCACTGCGTGTTGCGCCGGAAGGTCTCTCCGGGCGGGAGCTCGGTCACGGTCGGGTCGCACGGCGAGCCGTCGGGCAGGCGCGTGGGGTCGGGCAGCCGCGTACCGCACAGGCCCTCGCGCGTGTTGCACCGCAGGCCCGCGGGGCAGTCGGCGTCGCGCGCGCAGAACCCCGCGCACCCCGGCGCGTCGGCGCGTCCGCTCGCGTGCGTGAACCACCAGCCCGTGCACACGAAGCCCGCGCGGCACGAGCCCGGCGCGCCGGGTCGCGCCGCGGGGTCGCACGCGAGCGCGCAGAACGACTCCTCGTCGGGGCGGTCGCCGAGCGTGAGGCACGTGGAGCTCCCGCCGCCGCACATCGCCCGCTCGACCGACTGCGAGGCGCTGTCGAAGCAGTCGAGCGAGCACGCGGGCGTGCTCTCGGTGGGCAGGCAGCGCAGGGCGGCGCCGCACGACGCGCGGTCGACGCCGCCCATCGGGTCGGGGTTGGTGCACGGGGCGCCCGCGCGCGTCGAGGGGACGTCGGGCGCGACGTCGACGGGGACGTCGGGCGCGACATCGGCGGAGACGTCGGGCGCGACGTCGAGGGGCGCCATGTCGGGCGGGGCGTCGGGCGTGGCGTCGAGCGGGGCGTCGGGCGGGGCGTCGAACGTGGCGTCGGGCGCCGCGTCGGGCGCCGCGTCGGGCGTGGCGAGGTCGAGGGCGACGTCGGGCGCGGGCGCGTCGGGCGCCGTGATATCGGGCGCGGGCGCGTCGTCGACGACGATCGCGCGGAGCTCGAAGGCGCACCCGGCGAAGACGTGCGCGGCGGCCGTGAGGCCCGCGATCGCAGCCCGCCGGTCGAGGAGCGCCATGGGGCCGTTTCTATCACGGTCGGGGGACGCGGCGGCGCTTCGCTTGCTGCGCGGCGCGCGGCTGGCGTACGCTCGCGGCGCGCGGCGCGCAGCGCGCGGCGGGTGCGATGCTCCCATGACGGCCGCCGACGACGACCCATTTCACCCAGGCGGCACCTTCGGGCGCTACCAGGTGCTCGAGCGCGTCGGCGAGGGCGGCATGGCCTCGGTGTGGAAGGCCGTGCACCTCGGGCTCCGCAAGCCCGTCGCGGTCAAGACCCTGCGCGCCGAGCTCGCGCAGAACGAGCGGGCGCGCGAGCGCTTCCTGCGAGAGGGGGAGGCCATCGCGCGCGTGCGCCACGCGCACGTGGTCGAGGTGCACGACGTCGGCGTCGCCGGCGGCACGCCCTACCTCGTGATGGAGTTCCTCGAGGGCGAGGACCTGCGCGCGGTCTTTCAGCGCCGCGGGGCGCTGCCGCTCGCCGAGCTCGCGGACATCATGGTGCCCCTCTGCGACGCCATGGCCTGCGCCCACGACGAGGGCGTGGTGCACAGGGACATCAAGCCCGGCAACCTCTTCCTCGCGCGCACCCGCGACCGGGGGGTGGTACCCAAGGTGCTCGACTTCGGCGTCTCGCGCCTCTGCGACGACCGCACCGGCCGCGTGCACACGGGCACCGCGGTGGTGCTCGGCACGCCGCGCTACATGGCCCCCGAGCAGGTGCGCGGCGCCCGCGACGTCGACGGGCGCGCCGACCAGTACGCCCTCGGGGCGATCCTCTACCAGGGCGCCACGGGCCAGGTGCCCGTCGACGACACCGCCGTCTTCGAGCTCCTGCGCCGCGTGGTGGCGGGCGACTTCGCGCCGCCGCGGCGGCTGCGGCCCGACCTGCCCGAGGCGTTCGAACGCGCGGTGCTGCGCGCGATGGCGACGCGGCCCGACGACCGCTTCCCCTCGCTGCGCGACCTCGCCGCGGCGCTCGTGCCCTTCGCCAGCGAGCGCACGCGCGTGCTCTACGCGGGCCTCCTCGGCGCGCCGCCCGTGGCACCCGTCGCCGCCGCGCCGCCGCCCGTCGCGCACGCGCCGCCCGATCCCCACGCGACCGTCACGCTCAACAACCCCCTCGAGCTCCCGGCGCCCCGCACGCTCTCGCCCGACGTGCGGGTGCTCTCGGGGCTGCTCGCGGGCGTGGCCGTGGTCGCCGCCGCGCTCTCGCTCTGGCTCGCCACGCGCGGCGAGCCGGTCTCTCCCCCGCCGCCCGTCGTGGCCCCGAGGGTGGCCGCGCGCCCCGCG
>JBDHVF010000825.1:0-4045 GCA_039809605.1 Polyangiales bacterium
GTCGAGGCGCCCGCCGACCCCGACGACCCGTGGGCGAGGCTGCTGCAGGCGCCCTACCCGCCGAGGCCCTACGAGAGCGCCGCGAGGCCCGCGGTGACGGCTCCGTCGCCCGCGCCCGAGGCCCCGTCGCCCGCGTCGAGCGAGCTGCCGGGCGGCGGGTCGTTCGGCGCGCTTCGGTACGTGGGCCAGCTCCGTCGCATGTACCTCCTGTGCGAGGGCGAGACGGGGGTGGTGATCCTCGACCAGCACGCGGCGGCCGAGCGGGTGACCTTCGAACGGCTGCGCAGGGCGTACGGCTCGCGCGCCGTCGCGATGCAGCCCATGCTCGTGCCCGAGCGCGTCGAGATGTCGCCCGAGGACGTCGCCCTCGTCGAGGAGCGCGCCGAGGACCTGCTCTCGCTCGGCATGGACCTCGCGCCGCTCGGCCCGACCACCCTGGCCGTGCGCGCGGTGCCGGCGCTCCTGCTCCGCGCCGACCCGCGGCGGCTCGCGCGCGACCTCGTGTCGGAGCTCGGGCGCCAGGGCAACGACTTCTCGCGCGCGGTGGACCTCGTGCTCGCCACGATGGCCTGCCACGGGTCGGTGCGCGGCGGCGACGCGCTCGCCGACGACGAGGCGCGCGCGCTGCTGCTCGCGCTCGACTCGGTGGACTTCGCGGGCCACTGCCCCCACGGCCGCCCGGTGGTCTGGTCGGTGCGCTGGAGCGAGCTCGAGCGGAAGGTCGGTCGCTGACCGGGAGCCGTCAGGGCGGCGACTCGGGGCGGAGGATGCGCGCCACGCGGCGGCCGAGGGCGAGGTCGATGTCGACCTCGTCGCGCGGCGCCGAGCCGTTGCGCATGCGCACGAGGCGGGTGAGGGGCTTGTCGAAGATCGACGGGTGGCGCACGCCCGAGATCACCAGCACCCACGCGCCGTCGTCGAGCTCGAGCACGCTGCCGGGGGGGTAGGCGCCCATGCGGTTGACGAACGCCTGCAGGAGCGTCGGGTCGTAGAGGGTGCCGCCGGCGGCGAACATGCGCGCGAGCGCGTCGGGCGGCGCCACGAGGGGGCCCGACGGGCGGTAGCGCGTGAGCGTGTCGTAGTCGTCGGCGATGTGGATGATGCGCGAGAAGAGCGAGGGGCGGCGGTCGTCGTCGTACGAGCGGTGGTGCTCGAGGCACACGAGCAGGCGGCGGATGCGCGCCTCGTGGAAGCCGCGCTGCTTGAGGAGCTGGCGCGCGCCCGCGGTCGTGTGGCGCTCGAAGGGCGGCGCGTAGCCGTCCTCGTCGGCGGTGTAGCCGCCGTCGTGGAAGCACGCGGCCACGCCGAGGTCGGCGAGCGTGGCCTCGGGCAGGCCGATCTCCTGGCCGATGAGCACCGAGAGCGACGCGACCTGGAGCGAGTGGCGGCTGTGGGCCGGCGAGCGCGTGTCGCGCGTGGCCGTGACGATCTCGTCGACGCGGCGCTCGCCGTCCATGTCGACCATCTCGGTGACCATCTTGCGCACGGGCAGGGGGTTGGGGTTGCGCCCGAGCGCGAGGCTGTCCCAGAGCTCGCCCATCACGCGCGCCGACTGGGCGTAGACCTCGCGGATCTCGCGGCTCATCTGGTGCTGCCGCTGCGCCTCGCCGCCGAGGCGGAAGCGGAACACCGGCTGGAGCTCCACCGAGGCCAGGCCCGCGCGCTGGAGGGCGGCCTGGAGCGCGGCGCGCGGCTGCGCGGGCGCGGGCTCGGCGGCGACGGCCACCACCATGGCCTTGACCTGCGCCTCGTCGAGGGGCGCGTGGATGGTCACCCCGCCCGCGTCGTGGCGCCGCCAGAGCTGCGTGAGCTCCTTCGACACCTCGCTGCGCACGTCGAAGCGCAGGCGGATGTCGTTGATGTAGACCTGGTCCTCGACCATCACGACCTGCACGAGCCCGAGCAGGTCGTGGAGCTTCGCGATGGCCGACGCGAGCTCGCGGCACGGCGCTTCGAACGCCTTGTTGTCGATGTGGTGGATGTGCGTCATGCGCGCGGCGCCCGAGAGCAGGTGGGCCACCTGCTCGCCGCGCTCGCGCACCTGCGTGGCGAGCTCCTTGTCCTCGCCGGCGCGCGCGCGGTCGAGGGCCTTGGCGATCCTCGCCTGCGCGTCGGAGACGTTCGTGGGCTCCGCGTCGCTCATGCCGTCCTCGGGGGCGCCTTGCTGGCGGCCATGGTCTCTCGCGCGGCCTCGCGCAGCTCGAGCTCGCCGCGGGTGTACACCTGCTGCACGACCGCCAGGGCCTCGGGCGTGCCCATCGCGGCGAGGCCCCACACGGCCGCGTGGCCGCGCAGCACGAGGGGCCTGAGGTTGAAGAGCTTGTTGAAGAAGCCCTTGGGCTGCGCCCACTCCTTGAGCACGTCGAACGCGCGGGCGGGGTCGACGCGCGCGAGGGTGCGCCCGATGGCGGCCATCTCGGTGGCGGGGGCGCCCGCCTCGGCGCGCGCCTCGGCGTGGCGCTGGAGCGTGGGGAACGCGCCCTTCTCCCCGCGCGCGGCGATGGTGTCGAGGGCGTGCTCGCGCACGTCGAGGGCGTTGGCCGCGAGCATCATGGTGAGCAGCCCGCGCAGGTGCGACGACGCGGGCATGTCGGCCGAGAGGCGCAGGAACTCGTGCTGCACCTCGGTGTCGCTGCCGGCCATGAGCGACGTGACGATCTGCGTGGCGGCGTCGGGCACCGCGTGGGCGAGCACGCGCAAGAGGTCTGCGGCCACGGGGCCGGGGCTCGTGCGAAAGCGCTCGACCACGGCCTGCGTGCGCATCGGGAGCCGCTGCGAGATGAGGTACCGCAGGATCTTGCGCGAGTGGTCGTCGCGCTCGGTCTCGAGCAGGTCGAAGAACATCTTGAGCACGTCGCCGGGCACGCGCGCCAGGAGCTGCTGGAGGCGCTCGGGGGGCTCGGAGGCGTCCTTGGGCACCGAGCGCACGAGGCGGCGCACGGCGGCGAGGTCGACGAAGCCCGCGAGCACGCCGTCGACGCGCTCGCGCTCGGCCGGCGCGCGCTCGCGGAAGCGCGCGAGGTCGTCGTAGAGCGCGAGCAGGGCGTCCATGCGGTCCTCGGCGAGCAGGAAGTCGCGCACCTCGCGGATGAAGTGCTCGGTCTCTTCGAACGCGAGGGGGTCGGTGGGCGTCGCGGCCACCTCGAGGAGCTCGCGCACGAGCGCCAGCGTGGCCTCGGGCAGCCGCGTCGAGTCGGCCTCGGCGCGCAGGGCCTCGAGGTGCTCCTCGCGCAGCGGCAGGTGCTGCACGCGCACCGGCGGCGGCAGGCGCGGCATCGGCAGGTCGAAGTCGTCGGGCACGCGGATGCTCGCCACGTCGCCCACGCGCGCCGTGTTGCCGCCGAAGATGCGCTCGGCCGACTGGCGCGCCTGCGAGACGCCCCCCACGGCCGCGGCCTGCGCGACGTCGTCCTCGTCCTCGTCGGGCACGAAGCCCTCGACGGCCTCGACGCGGATGTGCGCGAAGCCCGCCTTCCAGAGCAGGGTCACGACGTCGTCTTCGTTCATGCGCACGCCGACGAAGCGGATCGAGAGGATCTCGAGCAGCCGCGTGAGCTCGCCCCAGTCGGCCTCGCGCGTGAGGATGAGCTTGCGCACGCCGTCGCGAAAGAGCTTGAGCGCCAGCGAGCGCTCGCGGTCGCGCTCGAGGTACACCGCCTCGTTGTCGAGCATGAGCTCGAAGGGCCGCACCGTGAGCTCCATGTCGCCGTGGGTGGCGAAGAAGCGTTCGAAGTGCGCGCGCACCTCTTCGATGAACCCGCGCACGGCGGCGTTGGCCGGGTCGTAGATGAGGTACGAGCGCGAGGCGCGCGCGAGCGCGCGCAGCGCGTCGCCGGCCATGCGCGTGCGGTCCGACGTGCCGAGCCGCGCCTCGCCCTCCTCGCCCTCGCCGGGCGCGCGCGAGCTGCGCGGGGGCACGCTCGACGCGGGGCGCGGGGGCATGCTCGACGCGGGGCGCGGGGGCGCGCTCGACGCGGCGCGCGGGGGCACGTTCGAGGGGCCGCGCGGCGGCGCGTTCGAGGGCGCGCGGGGCTCGGCGGGCGCG
>JBDHVF010000826.1:0-4042 GCA_039809605.1 Polyangiales bacterium
TCGGTCGACGTGCCCGACTCGCTGCCGCCGGCCCGCGTCGACGCGCGGCTCATCCGCCAGGCGCTCTTGAACCTCCTGCTCAACGCGATCGAGGTGATGCCCTCGGGCGGCGAGCTGGGCGTGCGCGCGTCGCACGAGCCCGGGCGCGCCGCGCTTCGCATCGCGGTGAGCGACACCGGGCCGGGCATCTCCGACGAGGTGCGCGCGAAGATCTTCGAGCCGTTCTTCACGACGCGCGCGCAGGGCACGGGGCTCGGGCTCCCGGTGGTCAAGCGCATCGCCGAGGCGCACGGCGGCGAGGTGGGGGTCGAGTCGGGCGCCACGGGCACGACCTTCACGCTGGTCGTGCCCGCGGCCGGCGACGAGGGGTGATCAGCGCAGCGAGGGCGAGCAGGTGCCCGTGCGCGTCGAGTCGTAGCTGCCCGTGAGCACGGTCACGAGGCCCGACGAGGGGCACGTGATGGTGGTGACCGGGCAGGTGCCGCACGTGTCGTCGATGTTGGCGATCGCGCCCGAGTAGGAGCAGTACGTGCTGCCCGAGCAGACGCGCATCACCGGGTCGCCCGAGCAGACCCCGATCGTCGAGGTGCACGGCGACGAGGTGCCCGTGGTGCTGTTGCACCCGATCGTGTACGTGCGGCCGGGCGAGCACGAGAGCGTGCCGCTGACGCGCCAGTTGCACTCGCGCGAGGTGCCGGCCCACGAGCTCGACGTGCACGCGACCGTGGGGTTGGTCGTCGGCACGTCGGGCGGGCCCGCGTCGGTGGTGGTGGTGCACGACGACGTGCGGCCGGGCGCGACCCAGGTGCCGGGGCAGGGGGTGCCGCCGAGGGGGCCCGAGGAGTTACCCGGCACGCAGAGGCCCGTGCCCGCGAAGGAGCACCAGCCGCAGCCCGAGCTCGTCACGCAGCCGCCGCAGGTGCTCGACTCGCACGTGGGGGGCACGTCGGGCGGGGGCGGGCACGTGCCGCAGTCCCTCGGGCAGCTCGAGCAGCTCTCGTCTCGCGAGGCGGTGCACACGCCGTCGCCGCAGTAGAGCTCCACGGGCACGTCGGGCGGGGGCGGGCACTCGCCGCAGTCCATCGGGCACGCGCGACAGCTCTCGTCGCCGTTGCAGATGCGGTCGCCGCAGCGGGGCTGCGCGGGCATGTCCGTCGGCGGCGGCGTGTCGAGCGACGGCGAGTCGAAGGGCGTCGGCGTGTCGGAGGTCACGGGGACGTCGGGCTGCGCGGGCGTGTCGCTCGCGACGCCGTCGAGAGGCGCGGGCGCGTCGCTCGGGGCGCCGTCCGTCGGCGCGCTCGCGTCGCCCGCGTCGTCATCGGTCGGCCCGCCGTAGCCGCCGCCACCCTTCGCGGAGCACGCCGCGAGCGCCAGGAGGCTTGCGAGGCTCATCCATCGCAACGAACGCATAGGAGAAGTGATGATCCTTTCGCCCGCGGTGCCCCGCACCCTCGCGTCGGCATGTGCCCGCTGGCGGATCAACCCCTATCTCGGCTGCGCAGAATGTCAAAACCCCCGCCGACGGAAAAGGTCACGCGGCGGGCAGGCTCGCACGCGAGGCCGAAGGGCGTCGAGATGTCAACGAAAACCCTCTCGTGGACCTGCGCCCCGGGCGCGCGAGGCGCGCGAAAACATCCGTAGGTAGGGGTCGTGCGACGCGTCGGCAAGACCTTGTCCGAGGAGCGCGAAGGATCTTCATCCTGCCGCACCTGATGCGCGCACGAACCAACGGGAACCTGTCGATTCCTGTGCTTGTTCCAGGCGAGGAACTGATAGCGTCCGCCGCCGTCGGAGCTACCCCGCAGGCCTCGTGCCCGCGAGGCAGCGCAGACGCCTCTAGAAACGGCTCTGCGGCGCTGAGGGTACTCCGAGGGCTCGCGTAGGTACTTGACAGTAACTCCGCGAAATGGTGCTAGCGGCGCTCGTCGCGGCGATCCCCAGACGGGGCGACGCCGTCGGGCGCACAACCGTCGCTCCGCAGAAGACACGACGTACTCGTCATGCCGATCTTCCCACGCTCACTCAATCGTCTGCCGGCGATCGTCGCGATCGGGGTTGCCCTCGCGGGGGGCCTCGTGACGGCGCTGGTCTGGTACTACTTCACGCCGAAGGCCACGCACGTCGGCTATCAGCCGCGTCAGCCCGTGCCGTACAGCCACTGGCTGCACGCGGGGCAGATGGGCATGGACTGCAGGTACTGCCACTCGAACATCGAGCGGGCGGCGCACGCGCAGATCCCCCCGACGCAGACGTGCATGAACTGTCACTCGCTCGTGCGCACCGACTCCGCGCGCCTCGCGCCCGTGCGCGAGAGCTGGGAGACGGGCCGCGCGATCCCGTGGATCAAGGTCCACCGCCTGCCCGACCACGCGTACTTCGACCACAGCGTGCACCTCTCCGCGGGCGTCGGCTGTGTGACCTGCCACGGCCGCGTCGACCAGATGGACGTCGTGCGCCAGGAGCAGCCGCTCAGCATGGCGTGGTGCCTCGACTGCCACCGCGACCCCGGGCCGAACATCCGCCCGGTCGATCAGATCACCAACATGGATCCGAGTCTGAGCGGGACGGCGCAGCCTCCGCGCCAGCTCAACCCCCCGCAGACCTGCTCAGGGTGTCACCGATGAGCCGCCGTTCTCCCTACGAATTCGAGGGCCCCGCTCCCGACGCGCCGGTGTGGTGGACGAGCCTCGACGACTACGCCTCGCAGACCGACCCCTCGCCCGACGCGCGCGCCGACCTCGCCGCGGAGATGCCCGAGAACGCGTGGGACTTCTCCGACCCGGTGAGCCGCCGCGGGTTCATGACCCTCATGGGCGCGGCCGTCTCGCTCGCGACGCTCCAGGGCTGTCGCCGCCCGGTCGACCACATCATGCCGTACTCGCGGTCGCCCGAGGACGTGACCGTCAACGTCACGAGCTTCTACGCCACCGTGATCGAGCGACGCGGCGACGGCGTGGGCCTGCTCGTGGAGAGCCACGAGGGCCGGCCTACCAAGGTCGAGGGCAACCCCGACCACAACGGCTCCCGCGGCGCCACCGACCTGCTCACGCAGGCCTCGGTGCTCGACCTCTACGACCCCGACCGCTCGCGCAAGCCGCGCCACCAGGGCTCCGACACGACCTACGGCGAGTTCGAAAACGCGCTGCGCGAGGCGCTCCAAACCCACGCGGGCAACGGCGGCACCGGGCTCCACCTGCTGGTGCAGCCGTCGATCTCGCCCACCTTCGTGCGCCTGCGCGAGGCGGTGAAGCGCCGCTTCCCCAACGCGCGCTTCCACACGTGGGAGGCCGCGAGCGCGAGCACCGTCCGCGCGGGCGCGAAGCTCGCGTTCGGCCAGGCGCTCGCGCCCGTCTACGACGTCAGCCGCGCGCGCACGATCCTCTCGATCGACTCCGACTTCCTGCAGAGCGACCCCGGCATGGTGCGCAACACGCGCGGCTGGTCCGAGGGGCGCCGCGTGCGCTCGCCCGCCGACGAGCCGAGCCGGCTCTACGTCGTCGAGTCGGTGTACAGCACCACCGGCGGCAACGCCGACCACCGGCTGCGCCTGCCCGCGCGCGACATCGCGGGCTACCTCAAGGCCCTCGCCGCGAAGCTCGCGGCCGACCACCACCTCGAGCTCGGCGAGGTCGCCGCGGCCGTGCGCGGCGCGACCCCGCCCGCGGGCGTCGGCTCGAAGTGGATCGACGCCGTGGCCGCCGACCTCGCCGCCCACCGCGCCGCCGCGCTCGGCGCCGTGGGCACGCGCCAGCCCCCCGCGGTGCACGCGCTCGCGCACGCGATCAACGACGCCCTCGGCAACGCGGGCGCCACCGTGCGCTACGCGGCCCCGGCCGACCCCGGCGAGAGCGACGACCACGCGGCCGACCTCGCGGCGCTCGCCGCGGCGCTCGAGCAGCGCCAGGTGCAGACGCTCCTCGTGCTCGGCGGCAACCCCGTGTACGACGCCCCGCGCAACCTCGGGCTCGGCGACAAGATCGCGGGCGTGGGCTTCAGCGCCCACCTCTCGATGCACTTCGACGAGACGAGCGAGCGGTGCAAG
>JBDHVF010000827.1:0-4039 GCA_039809605.1 Polyangiales bacterium
GGCGCTGCCCCTCCTGCGCGACCTCGTGACGGCCGACCCGCCGTCGCTGCGCCGCCGCGCGGGCCTCGCGCTCGCGCGGCTCGGAGACCCCTCGGCGGTCGACCCGTTGATCGAGACGCTGTGGTCGCCCGACGAGTCCGAGGCGCTCGACGCCATCAAGGCCCTCGGGTCGCTCGGCGACGCGCGCGCGCTCGAGCCGCTCATGACGGTCTTTCCCGACGACCACGTGCGCTACCGCGTGGTGCTCGCCCTCGGCCAGCTCCGCGACCGCTCGCTCTTCGAAACGCTCGCGCTCACGGCGCTGCGCGACCCCACCGACGACGCGCGCGCCAACGCCATCGCCGCCCTGGGCATGCTCGGCGACCCGCGCGCGGTGCCGCTGATCCTGAGCACGATCCACCACACGCACGCCGAGCGGTACGCCGCCGAGGCGCTTGGGGCGCTGGGCGTGGTGGGGCCGCGCATCGAGGGCTTCGACGCGCGCTCGGTCGAGGTCACGCCCGACGCGTTCGCCTCGTGCGGCCCCCACGAAGACACCCTCGGCTGGCGCTACCTCGGCGCCCGGAGCTGCGTCTCGAAATCCCACGGGGGGAGGCTCCCGGTGACCTTCTACTCGCGCGCCGGGGGGCTGCGGCTGGTGGTGATCCGCGCGCGCAGAGACGACGGCCCGCCGGTGCGCGTGCCGCTGCGCGTGGGGCCGCGCGTGGTGGCGTCGATCCCGCTCTC
This sequence comes from Polyangiales bacterium, assembly GCA_039809605.1. GTDB lineage: Bacteria > Myxococcota_A > Polyangia > Polyangiales > CAISKJ01. Next base: position 727 of record JBDHVF010000827.1, read on the forward strand.
GCCCCGCTGGGAGGAGTCGCGCGTGCCCATGCGCCTGCCCGCGGGCGACGTGGTGATCCACTTCGACCTCGACGCCGCGGGCTCACCGCCGCCGGTGCTGCACCTCGATCACATCGTGTCGATCCCCGCGCGCTGAGCCGTCACCGCAACGTCGGGCCGCCGGGGGTGTCGCGCACCTCGATGCGCCCGCCCCACGCGCACCCGCACGACGCGCCCTCGTGCAGCGCCTCGACGTCGTCGAGGGTGGGCGCCCCCTCGGGCTGCGTCCACGGGGACGGCGTGTGGGGCACGCACATCTGCGGCGTGAGCGCGCCCTGCGCCGCGGCCGTGGCGGCGGCCACGCGCGGGTTCGAGAGCGAGCGGCACATGCCGAAGGGGGCGATGTTGAGCAAGGGGGCGTGGTCGTGCACGGTGGCGACGGGCGCGCCGCCCGCGTCGACGGAGCGCGAGGGGTTGACCGAGAGCGACGAGGGCGCGGTGCCGTGCGTGCAGCCGAGCGTGGCGCCGTGTAGTACGAGCCGTTTCATCGTTTGAACCCGCTGGTTTCGAGGCAGATCTGGAGGTACCCGCGAAAGCTGTCGTCGTGGTGGTGCGTGGCGCTCTGGCCGCCGAAGACGGTCCATTGGTGGCGCATCCAGTCGGGCGCGGGGATGCTCCCCCGCCGCGGCGCCCGCATCGTGTGGCAGGCGTTCTCGAGCGTCGGCACGCGCGCCCCCGCGTAGATGCACTCGAGCGAGAGGCACCACGCGGCCTCGTCGACCGAGAAGCCGTCGAGCGCCTGCGGCGGCGACGAGGCGCCCTCGCGGCGCTCCTCGACGCGCACGCCCGCGCGGTGCCCCGCCGCGTCGGGCGCGAGGTAGTAGCCCGCGTGGCGCGAGAGCGTGCCCGGGTGCGCCGCGTCGGCCGCCGTGAGCTGCGGGTCGTCGCGTCGCGCGTACGCCGCGTGGTAGTCGCGCGAGCGCAGAAAGAACCGCGAGCTCGTGGGCATCGCCACGACGCTCCGGTCGCGCGCGTCGGCGCCGGGCGCGCGGTCGTCGTCGCCGTCGACGTGCCGCGAGGGGTCGGCGCCCAGGGCCGCCACGGCCTCTCTCGCGAAGGTCGCGAGCCCGTCGCAGTGCATGCCGCCGATGAGACGAAGGCGGCGGCCGGGCGCGCGCACCCACGCCGCGACCGCGCGCTGATCGGCGTCGCCGGGCGCGAAGCCGTTGGGGTCGAAGAGGTAGAGCTCGTCGACGCGCGGGGCGTTGTGGCGAAAGCACGAGAGGGCCCTCCCCCCGCCGAAGCTGAAGCCCGCGACGCCCACGTGGCCCGTCGACGTGCGGCGCGCGCGGGCCCCTCCCGCGAGGTGCCCGTCGGCCTGCACCGCCTTGAGCAGCGACGCGAGGAGCGAGGCGCCGCTGTGCCCGTGGGGCAGCGTCCACGACGCGCCGGTGAAGGGCGAGTACGAGCCCGCGTTGGCGACGGGCATCACCAGCACGACCTTGCGCCCCGCGTCGCGGAGCTGCGACGCGAAGCGACACGGGGGGAAGTCGTCGGGCTCGGGCAGCGGGTCGGCGCGGTACGCCCAGAAGCCCGCGAAGCGCTGGCCCGGCTGCGCGCGCCCGCGGCGCAGGTAGCGGGCGAGCTGCGAGGTGTCGACCTCGCGCGCCTCGGCGTACGCGCTGCCGTTGACGGGCGCGAAGAACAGCAGCGAGTCGACCGACGGCGGCGGCGGCCCGCCGCGCAGCGCGGGCGGGATCACCACGGCCACGACCGAGCAGTCGCCCGCGCCCGTGTGCTGGTAGAGCCGCACGAGGCACCCGTCGGTGTCGTGCCAGTCGAGCGCCGCGCGCTCCCCGCGCCGCAGCATCGCCGTCGCGTCGAGGAACGACAGGTCGACGTCGAGCGTCACCACGCCGCCCGCGCCGAGCGCCGCGTCGCGCCCCGAGGCCGCCACCGCGCGCACGTCGGCGCGCAGGTCGAGCGAGCTCGTCGGGCACGGGGCCGCGGGCAGCGACGCCGACGCGTCTCGCAGGAGCATCGCCCCCGACACCCGGTACGCGTCGCGCACCAGCCACGAGGCGCCCCACGACTCGACCCACGCCTCGGTCGCGTAGCGCTGCGCCGTGTGATGGTGGCCCGGCTGCCCGTGCCCCTCGTCGGCGACGCGCACGCGGCGCTCGTGCGACACCTCGCGGCGGTAGTCGATCTGGATGCCCACCGTGACCCCGGTCACGCCCTCGTCGAGCAGGAACCACCACTCGCCCGCCGCGTCGTACACCTGCGCGGCGCCGCCTCCTTCGGCCGTGACGAAGCCCGTCGCGTGCTCGAGCATCGGGTGCGTCGCGTGGTTGTGCCGCAGCTTCACCAGCGTCTTCACGGCCGCCTCCTGTGGGCGCCCCGCCGCGCGACGGCGCCCGCCGTCTGGACGGCCCTCGCGCGCATGAGGGCGTCGTGCGTCTGCGCGGGGGACACCGGGCCGACGAGGTGTTGGCGCAACTCACCGAGTTCGTAGATGATCTCCACCGGGTCGGGCAGCGACTCGACGGGCAGCGTGAACAGGAGCACCCCGGCCTCTTCGCGCCCCTCGCTCGCGGGCACGAGGCGCGCGGTGCCCCCCTCGCCGTCGAGGATGCGAAGCTGCCCCACGGGCGCCGTGCCCTCGGGGTTGCGCGCCACCGTGGCGACCGTGAGCGTGCGCGGCTCGTCGCGGTCGCCAGCACCCTCGCAGTCGCTCCCCTGCGCGTCGCCCGCGGAGGCCGTGCCGAAGCGCACTCTGTCTCCGTCGAGCGCCGCGTCGCGCGTGAGCCTGAGCGCGGCCCCCTCGGAGCGCGCCGTCACCTCGTCGCCCCGCAGCCGCGCGCGCCCGTCGAGCTCGAGCGCCGACGACTCGCCTTCGAAGCGCGCGCGCTCGTGGCCGCGCACCACCACCGCGGGCGCCGACACCTCGACGCGGTCGCGCGCGAGGGTGATGCGCGCCTCGCCGCAGCGCAGCGTGAGGCCCTCGCGCGCGTCGATCACCACGTGCCCCTGCCCCGCGAGGGTGAGCGCGCCGGTCACGTCGAGCCGCGCGCCGCCCGAGCCCTCGACCGCCACCTCGGCGCCGCCCGCCACCGAGAGCGAGAGGTCGCCGCCCACGCTCGCCAGGCGGTCTCCGCCCGCGGAGGTGACGTGGCGACCGCCCACGTCGTCGTGGCGCGCGCCGTCGACGCGCGAGGCGTACCCGCCGCCCACCTCCGCCCGCAGGTCGCGCGCGACGGCCACGTGCAGGTCGCGGCCGACGGCCAGGCCCGCGGAGCGCTTCACGTCGGTCGTCGACGAGCCGCCCACCACC
>JBDHVF010000828.1:0-4023 GCA_039809605.1 Polyangiales bacterium
CCTGCGAGCGCGACGGGTGCGGCGACGGGCGCTGCGCGGCGCCGTGCGACGCGCTCGCCGACTGCCCCGAGGGGCACGCGTGCAACCTCGCCGTCGCAGACACCGCGGGACACGGCGAGTGCATCCCACTCACCGACGCGGCGCCCGCGGACGCCTCGCGTTGCGACGCCACGCCCTAGCGCGGGCGCGTCCGACGACACACCGAATACCCCCGCACGGACCCACCGGATGCCCGACGCCACGACGAAGACCGAGCGAGCCAAGAGCGACCCCTGGGCGGTGCTGCGCGAGCTCGTGGGCGAGCAGCGCGCGGAGTTCGTCACGGGCGCGCTCTTCCTCGCGCTCAGCACGGGCTGCGCGGGGCTGATCCCGCAGTGCATCCGCAACGCCTCGAACGCGCTGCGCGACGGCGACCCCCGCGCGGGCATGCGCTTCTCGGCCGCGATCATCGGGCTCGCGGCGGTGGGCGCGTGGGCGCGCGTCGAGTCGCGCACGCGCATCTTCAACGGCGGCCGCGAGATCGAGTTCGTGCTGCGCGAGCGCATGCTCGCGGCGCTGCACCGCCTGGGGCCGAGCTTCTACCGCACCATGCCACCCGGCGAGATCATGTCGCGCGCCACCAACGACCTCGGCCAGGTGCGCCTGCTCGTGGGCTTCGGCGCGCTCAACGTGGTCAACACCGCGTTCTCGTACGCGGTGAACATCCCGCTGATGTTCTGGCGCTCGCCGCTGCTGGCGGCCCTGTCGCTCTCGCCGTTCCCGCTGTTCATCCTGCTCACGCGGTCGTTCGGCAGGGTGATGTTCGCGCGCAGCCGCGCCGCGCAGGAGTCGCTCGGCGTGATGAGCGACCGCGTGCAGCGCGCGCTCGCGGGCATGCGCGTGGTGCGGGCCTACGGGCTCGAGGAGAGCGAGGCGCGCGCGTTCGAGGTCGACTCGCGCCGCTCGCTCGACGCCAACCTCGCCCTCGCGCGCCTGCGCGGCATGATGTTCCCCATCCTCGCCATGGGCGCCGCGGTCGCGTCGCTCATCGTGATCTGGGTGGGCAGCGGGCTCGTGATCGAGCAGCGGCTCACCGTGGGCGACATCCTCGCGTTCCAGGCGCACCTCGGGCTGGTGGCCTGGCCCACGATCGCGATGGGGTACCTCCTGTCGATCCTGCAGCGCGGCAAGGCGTCGACGGTGCGCGTGCTCGAGGTGCTCGACGCGTCGCCCGACATCGACGACGGCCCCGGCGCGCGCGACTTCGACCGCCCCGTCGAGGGCGCCCTCTCGGTCACGGGGCTCACCTGGCGCTACGGCGAGCGGGCCGTGCTCGACGGCGTGAGCTTCGACGTGCCCGCGGGCCAGAGCCTCGCGATCGTGGGGCGCACGGGGGCGGGCAAGAGCGTGCTGGCGCGGCTCATCGCGCGCATGCTCCCGACGCCCGAGGGGGCCGTCGCCATCGACGGGCGCGACGTCACCACCGTGCCCCTCCGCTCGCTGCGCGCCGCGGTGGGCCTCGCCCAGCAGGAGCCCTTTCTCTTCTCGACCACCGTCGCGCGCAACATCGCCTTCAGCGAGCCCGAGCCCGACGCGCCCGAGGCCCTCGCGCGCGCGCAGGGCGCCGCCTACGAGGCGCAGATCCTCACGGAGGTCGAGGCGATGCCCGACGGGCTCCAGACGATCGTGGGCGAGCGCGGCGTGCAGCTCTCGGGCGGGCAGAAGCAGCGCGTGGCCCTCGCGCGGGCGCTGCTCGCGGGGCCGAAGGTGCTCATCCTCGACGACCCCCTCTCGGCCGTCGACGCGCGCACCGAGGCGGGCATCCTCGACGCGATCGAGCGCGCGGCCGCGGGGCGCACGCTCGTGCTCATCACCCACCGCGTCTCGGCGGCGTCGCGCTGCGACCGGGTCGTGGTGCTCGACGAGGGGCGCGTGGTCGAGGCGGGCACGCACGCCGAGCTCGTCGCCCGCGGCGGGCTCTACGCGCGCCTCGCCGAGCGCCAGGCGCTCGAGGCCGAGCTGGAGGCCATGTGACATCGCCCGCCACCGACGCGTACCGCAAGCCCGCGCCCGCGCCCGAGAAGCGCGCCGCGCCGCGCACCGGCGCCGAGGCCGAGCGCGCCTTCCACGAAGAAGAAGCCTTCGGCAAGGCCTACGACGCGCGGCTCCTCAAGCGCCTATGGCCCTACGTGCGCCCGTACGCGTGGGCCGTGGCGGTGGCGACGGCGCTCATGCCCGTGGCCTCGGGCCTCCAGGTGTGGCAGCCGCGGCTGCTCAAGACGATCATCGACGACGGCATCGGGCGCAGCGACGTCGCGCTGGTGCACCGCACGGCCACGGTGCTCGGCGCGCTGATGGTGACCGAGTACGTCGTGCGCTTCGTGCTCGGGTACCTGCTCCAGATCGCGGGGCAGCGCACCATGAACGACCTGCGGCGGGAGGTGTTCGCGTTCCTCCAGCGGCAGCGCATGGCCTTCTTCGACCGCCAGCCCATCGGGCGCCTGGTGACGCGCGTGACCAACGACGTCGACGCGCTCGGTGAGCTCTTCGCGTCGGGCGCCATCACAGCCATCGGAGACTTCGTCACGCTCGCGGCCATCATCGCCTCGATGCTGGCGTTCTCGGTCAAGCTCTCGCTCTACACCTTCCTCGCGGTGCCGCCGCTCGTGCTCGCGGTCGACTACTTTCGCAAGCGCGCGCGCGAGGCCTTTCGCGCCATTCGCACCAAGACCGCGCGCATGAACGCCTACCTCAACGAGCAGGTGATCGGCGTGCAGGTGGTGCAGGCCTACGGGCAGGAGGCCCGCTGCCAGCGCGAGTTCGGCGAGATCAACGAGGCCTACAAGGAGGGCAACCTCCTGAGCATCCGCTACGACGCGCTGCTCTTCGCGGTGGTCGAGATGTTCGCGTCGGTGTGCACCGCGACGCTGCTCTTCGTGGGCGCGCGCTCGCTCGGCGCGGGGGCGCCCGCGGCCACCATCGGCGAGCTCGTGGCGTTCGTGTACTACATCCAGCGCTTCTTCGAGCCGCTGCGCGACCTCTCGTCGAAGTTCACCGTGATGCAGAGCGCGATGGCCGGCGCCGAGCGCATCTTCGGCCTGCTCGACCAGCCCGAGCCCGACGCGCCCGCGCGCGCGGTGAGCCCCGTCGAGCGCGTCGAGGGGGCGCCCGCGGTCGAGTTCCGCGACGTGGAGTTCCGCTACAAGAGCGACCGGCCGGCGCTGCACGGCGTGTCGTTCAAGGTCGAGCGGGGCATGACCGTCGCGCTCGTGGGCGCCACGGGCGCGGGCAAGACCACGGTGATCTCGCTGCTCCAGCGGCTCTACGAGGTCACGGGCGGCGAGGTGCTGGTCGACGGCGTCGACGTGCGCGACCTGCCGAGGGAGAGGCTCCGCAGGCGCTTCGTCGTGGTGCCGCAAGACACCGTGCTCTTCCCCGGCGACGTGCTCGCCAACGTCGCCCTCGGCGAGGCGTCGCCCGACGCGGCGAGGGCGCAGCGCGTGGTCGACGCCGTGGGCCTCGGCGCGATGCTCTCGCGGCGGGGCGAGGGCCTCGCCACGAAGGTCGCCGACCGCGGGCAGAACTTCAGCGTGGGCGAGCGTCAGCTCGTGGCGCTCGCGCGGGCGCTCTACCGCGACCCCGAGATCCTCGTGCTCGACGAGGCCACGTCGAGCATGGACTCGGAGAGCGAGGCCGTGGTGCAGGCCGCGATCGCCGAGGCGCTGCGCGGCCGCACGGCCATCGTGATCGCGCACCGGCTGAGCACGATCCGCCGCGCCGACATGATCCTGGTGTTCCACCGCGGCACGATCGTCGAGCGCGGCACGCACGAGTCGCTGCTCGCCCAGGGCGGGGTGTACGCGCGGCTGCACCGGCTCCAGTTCAGCGACGCCGAGGCCCCCTGACCGCGCGCGCTACTCGCAGCCGAGCAGGCCGCGCCCGATGCACACGCCGAGGCCGTTGAGGCAGCCGCAGGTGTTGGCGAGCAGGCAGCAGTTCTCGACCGCGCGGCAGCGGCCCGCGAGCCCGCACGTGAGCCCTCCG
>JBDHVF010000829.1:0-4018 GCA_039809605.1 Polyangiales bacterium
CCACGAGCGCGACCGTCGCGAGTGCCGCCGCGCGCGCGACGCGGGCGCCGGTGGGGCGGTGCGGGCGCGGGTCGAAGGTCTCGTCGCCGTGCCCCACCGCGTGGGGGGCGTCTTCACGGTCCATCGGGTCGCTCCTCGAGCTCGGCGAGCGGCGGCCTCGGCGGCGCCTTGCGGAGCGCGCTGTAGGCCACGGGGACGAAGAACAGCGTCGCCAGCGTGGCGATCGCGAGGCCGCCGATGACCGCGCGCGCGAGCGGCGCGTTCTGCTCGCCGCCCTCTCCCCGGCCGAGCGCCATCGGCAGCATGCCCAGCACCATCGCGAGGGCGGTCATCAGCACGGGCCGCAGGCGGGTGATGCCCGCGAGCCACGCGGCGCGGCGCGCGTCGGCCCCCACGGCGCGCTGGTCGTTGGCGAAGGTCACCATGAGGATGCTGTTCGACGTGGCGACGCCGATGCTCATGATCGCCCCCATGAGCGCGGGCACCGAGAGCGTCGTGTGCGTCGCGAAGAGCAGCCACACGATGCCCGCGAGCGCGCCCGGCAGCGCCCCGAGGATGATGAACGGGTCGAGCCACGACTGAAAGTTCACCACCATCAGCAGGTACACGAGCAGCACCGCGAAGACGATCCCGTACGCGAGGCCCCGAAAGCTCGACGCCATGCTCTCGACCTGGCCCTTGACCGTCACGGTGGTGCCGCGGGCCATGCGGGGCCGCTCGCGCGCGACGATGCGCTCGACCGCGTCGGCCACCGAGCCGAGGTCGGTGCCCTGCACCCCCGCGAGCACGTCGAAGGTCTGGGCCACGTTGTGGTGGGTGATGTTCACCGGCTGCGTGCCGCGCGCGAGCGTGGCGAGGTTGCCGAGCGTCTGGGGCTCGGCGCCCGCGCGCCCCGCGGCGGCCACGGGCGTGTTGCGGAGCGCGTCGAGCGAGTCGACCACCCGCTGCGGCGTCTGCACGGCCACGAGGTACTGCACCCCGCGCCGCGGGTCGACCCAGTAGCTCGGAGACACCGCGCCGCTGGAGCTCAGCGACACGAGCACGCTGTTGGCGACGTCGCGCTCGGTCAGGCCCTGCTGGCTCGCCTCGGCGCGGTCGACGTCGATGCGCAGGGCCGGCGCGCCGAGCTCCTGGTGCAGGTGCACGTCGACGGCGCCGGGGATGCGCGCCACCTCGTCGCGGAGCCTTCGCGCGAGGCGGAGGTTCTCGGCGCGGCTCGCGGGCGTGCCCGTGATCTGGATGTCGATGGGCGCCGAGAGCCCGAAGTTGAGCACCTGCGTGGTGATGTCGGGCGCCAGGAAGAAGAACTCGAACGCCGGGAACTCCGCCGTGAGGCGCTCGCGCAGCGCGCGCACGTACTCGGGCGTCGGGCGTCGGCGCTCGGGCTTGAGCGAGATCATGATCTCGCCGTCGGCGGCCGAGACCATCGACGGGTCGCCGAGCGCGAGGTTGATGCCGCTGTTGGGCACGCCGATGTTGTCGATGAGCGTGGCGATCTCGCCCGGCGGCACCACGCGGCGGATCTCGTCCTCGACGAGCGAGAACTGCCGCGCCGTCTCCTCGATGCGCGTGCCCGGCGGGCAGCGCACGTGCAGCCGCATCTGGCCCGCGTCGACGCTCGGGAAGAAGTCCCTCCCGAGCGCCGGGTAGAGCCCCACGCAGCAGAGGGCCACGAGCGCCGCGAAGGCCGCGCTCACCAGCCCCCGGTGGTCGAGGGCCCAGTCGAGGTAGCCCCCGTACGCGCGGCGCAGCCGTTCGAAGAGCGCGTTGAAGCGCTGGTGAACGCGCCACGCGACGTCCTCGCGGCGCCCCCTCGCGGCGTCGCCCGTATAGCGGTGCAGCTCGGCGCCGAGCAGGTGGTTCATCATCGTGGGCACGAGCGTGCGCGAGAGCACGTACGAGGTGAGCATCGCGAACACCACCGCCAGCGCGAGCGGGGTGAAGAGCGAGCGCGCCGCGCCCGAGATGAACGCCACGGGCACGAACACGATGCAGATCGAGAGCGTGGCGACGAGGGCCGGCGTGGCGATCTGCTGCGAGCCGTCGAGGATGGCCCGCACCAGGGGCTTTCGCTGCGCGATGTTGCGGTGCACGTTCTCGACGGCCACCGTGGCGTCGTCGACGAGGATGCCCACCGCGAGCGACAGGCCGCCCAGGGTCATGAGGTTGAGCGAGTGGCCGAGCGCCGCCAGCGTGATCACCGACGCGAGGATCGACAGCGGGATCGACACGAGCACGATGAGCGTGCTGCGCCAGCTCCCGAGAAAGAGCAGGATCATCAGCGCGGTGAGCCCCGCGGCGATGGCGCCCTCGTGCAAGACGCCGTCGACCGCCGCGCGCACGAAGCGCGACTGGTCGAAGAGCAGGTCGAGGTGGTACTCCCTCGGCAACGTGGGGAGGTACTCGGGGAGCATCCGGCGGATGCGCCCCACCACGTCGAGGGTCGACGCGCCTCCGGCCTTGAGGATGCTGAGCAGCACGCCCTTGCGCCCGTCGGTGCGCACCACGTTGGTCTGCGGCGCGAAGCCGTCGCGCACGTTGGCGACGTCGCCGACGGTGACCGTCGCGCCGCGCACCGTGGCCACGGGCATGGCCGCGAGCTCGCGCAGCGCGTCGGCGCTGCTGTTGAGGCGCACGCCCACCTCCTGCCCGCCGAGCTTCACCGTGCCCGACGGGAGGATGAGGTTCTGGAGGTTGAGCGCCGCGCTCACGTCGCTCGGCGCGAGCCCCAGCGCGTGCAGGCGCGCGGGGTCGATGTCGACCATGATCTGCCGCTGCATCCCCCCGTAGGGGAAGGGCATCTGCGCGCCCTGCACCGTGGCGAGGCCCGTGCGCAGCACGGTGGTGGTGAGGTCGAAGAGCGTCTGCTCGGGCAGGGTCTCGGAGTGCACCGCGCCCTGGAGGATCGGCACGTTCGACGCGCTGTACTGGATGATCAGCGGCGGCGTCATGCCCGGCGGAAACTGCCGCACCACGGTCTGCGAGATGGCCGTCACCTGCGCGGTGGCGGCCTCGATGCGCGTGCCGGGGTGAAAGAAGATCTTCACGATGCCGTAGCCCGTGAGGGTCTGGCTCTCGATGTGCTCGATGCCGTTGACCGTGGTGGTCACCGCGCGCTCGTAGTTGCTGGTGACGCGCCGCTCCATCTCCTCGGCGGGCAGGCCGCCGTACTGCCAGACGACGGCCACGACGGGGATGTCGATCTCGGGGAAGATGTCCGTCGGCATCTTCGTGATGGAGAACACCCCGCCCAGCACGATGAGCAGGGCCATCACCACGAAGGTGTACGGGCGGCTCAGGGCGAGTCGAACGATCCACATGGGTCTTAGAGGCTCCCGAGGCGCGCGCGGACGGTCATGGCAGGCGCCCGCTGGCGATGAGCAGGTCGAGCCGCGCCTGGCGCGCGGCGTCTTCGGCGACGACGACGGCCGTGGCGGCGTCGCGGGCGCGGCGCTCGGCGTCGATCACCTCGAGGTTGGTGCTCACGCCCTCGCGGTACGCCGTCTGCGCGAGCGCGAGCGCGTCGTCGGCGAGTCGCGCCGCGTCGCGCGCGGCCTCGAGCGCACGGTCGGCCTGACGAATGGCCGTCGAGGCCGTGCGCACGTCGGCCCGCGCCTGTCGCAAGGCCCCTTCGAGCCGCAGCTCGGCCTGCTCGACCAGCGCCGCGCGCTCGTGGCGCGCCCCGTCGCGCAGCCCCCCGTCGTAGAAGGGGATCGCGAGCACGAGCTGCGCCTGCCACCCCGTGAGCGGCTGCGTGAGCGTCGGGGGGTTCTGGTAGAAGGGCTGCGCCACGCCCGTGAGCGTCGGGAGGTAGTCGACCCAGCCGTCGCGCGCGACGTGGCGGGCGGCCTCGGCGCGAGCGCGGGCCGCGCGGATGTCGGGCCGCTGCGAGCCCGCGTCGGCGAGCGCGCGCGCCTCGTCGACGGCCGCGCCGGCCGCCGCGCCCTCGTCGACGTCGACGGGCGCGTCGGCGCCGAGCAGCACGCCGAGCGCCTCCTGCGCGCGCACCATGGAGGTG
>JBDHVF010000830.1:0-4000 GCA_039809605.1 Polyangiales bacterium
GGCGGTCGCCGCCGTCGCCGGCTCCCCGGTCACCCGCGCGAGGTGGAGCGCCGGGCCCGCGAGGTCGAGCGCCGCGACCGCCGCGCCGCCCGCGCCGGGCAGCACCGTCGTCGACGCGCCGCCTCCGACCGCGAGCTGCAAGGTCGCGTCGAGCGAGGCGCGGCCCGCGCGACGGTCGATGCGCCCGGGCGAGACGGCGCCCCGGGCGTTCCAGCGCGCGAACGAGCCGTCGTCGCCCACCGCGAGCCAGGTCTCGCCGTAGCGGCTCGCGGCGTCCAGCCGCCGCGGACCGAGCGGGGGCGCGGGGGCTACAGCAGCGGCAGGACCTCGTTCGCGGTGCGCAGGCCCGAGAAGATCGCGCTCTCGATGGCGGGCGAGCTCTCGGTGTCCTGGCCGGCGAAGGAGATGCGGCCGATCTGCTGGCGCGCGATGTGGCGCGGCGAGGGCGTGCGCACGGCCTGACCGTTGGCGTTGACGGGCGCGCCGAAGGGGAAGCCGAGCTTGGGGTAGATCATCCCGTGGCCCCAGCGGTAGATGAACACGGCCGTCACGTCGCGGTCGAAGTCGAAGCCGCCGGGCGCGCCCGCGAGCACGCGCTCGAGGTCGTCGCGCAGCGACTGCTCGTAGTCGCAGAAGGGCGTGGTGAGCAGGCGCGCGCGCTCGGCGGGCATCTCCTCGGGCGGCAGCGTGTTGCCGCCGAAGAAGGTGAGGGTCGTGGCGCGGTCGCGGTCGTGGCGCCGGGGCGTGGCCCAGTCCGAGACCGTGAAGTCGGCCCAGTAGCGGCTGCCCCACCAGTACTGGTCGTACCCGAGGCCGAGGTCGACGAGGGGCGCGGCCGAGCGCAGCGCGACGTTGGCGACCACCACGGGCACCTGGGTGAACTGGTCCCACGCGGCGCGCGCCTCGGCCGAGGACAGGTGCTCGACGAGGTGCCGCGCGCTGTGCGACTGGCCCGCGACGATCACGGCCTTCGCGCGCGCGCGCTTGAATACGCCGCCCTGCCAGTACGTGACGCTCGCCTGCGAGGCCGAGGTGTCGACGCGCACCGCCACCGAGCGCTGCCGCATGCGCACGCGGTTGCCCGCGGCGTCGAGCCGGTCGGCGCGGATGGGGTTGAAGAGCCGCTCGTCGGCCGTGGCGCCGTCGACGGCGCCGGCGATCAGCGCGCTCGTCGCGAGCTGCGTCACGCCGCCGTTGCCGCCGGGCAGCGCGAAGATGTCGAAGAACTCCGCGCCGAGGAAGCTGATGGACGTGAAGGCGTTGACCTGCGAGCACTTGCCCGCGAGCGCGTCGACCGCGTAGCGGTCGTAGTAGTCGGTCACCGCGGGGTGGTAGCCCCTGCTCGCGAAGTAGTCCGCGAGGGTGATCTGCGAGAGGTAGTCGTAGCGCGGGTCGGCGTGGTCCGCGGGGTCCGTGGGCGAGCCGTGGCGCGAGTACCAGTTGCGAAAGTCCTGCTTGGACTGCTGGATGTCTTGCAGGATGTTCGGCGCGTACGGCATGTCGCGCAGGCCCTGGCCGTACGTGTCGACCGTCCACCCGCGCGAGCCGGGCCGCGCGTAGGGCGCCCGGTCGTCGAAGAAGTAGCTGTAGAAGGGCCCCGGCAGGTAGTGCTGCTCGGGCACGACGCCGATGCCCGCGTAGAACTGCGTGAGGAAGTCTTCGTAGGGCGTGACGCAGTACGCGGCGCCGGTGGAGACCGGGCCGGGCAGGGGCGCGTCGGCGTCGCGGCCCGCGTTGCCGCCGGGCGAGGCGTTGGCGTCGAGGAGCAGCACGCGCACGCCGGGGCGCTGCTGCGTGAGGAAGAACGTCGCCGCGAGGCCCGAGAGGCCCGAGCCCACGACGATGACGTCGTAGGCGCCCTCGCTGTCGTCGACGGCGAAGGTGCCCGAGAACGTGTCGAAGCGGCCGGGCGCGACGGTGACCGAGCTCGCGCCGAAGGTCAGCCGGTGGTCGCGCATCCAGTGGGCGACGTTGAAGGTGGCGGGCGCGTTGCCGCCGCGCAGCACGCGCGGGTCGGTGTTGGGGTCGACCGGCGTGCACGCCGACTGCGCGAAGGCCTTGTGCGGGAAGAAGCTCTGCACGGCGGCTCCGCCCGCCGCGAGCAGCACGCCGTTGAGAAAATCGCGCCTTCGGATGCCGTCTGATGCACCGTGGGGGGGTCGCTTCGAATCGTCACTCATGCACGTTGCCTCCTGTGGGGGATCGCGAGCGAGGGGGTGCTCCGACGACGCGCGCAGCCGCATCCCCGCGGCGCGAACGGTGGCCAGAAGACCCGGCCGTGACGCTACCCCTTCGCCCACGGCGCGCTCAAGCGCCTCGACGCGAGCGACGCCCACGGGGAAACGAGGATGGGCCGCCCCGGGGCGCGTGCGCCGCCTGGGGTTCGGTGACGCCCGGTGGGTGTTGCCCCCGCGCTCGGGTGGAGCGCCGCGCCCTCTCGCGCTGCGCGCCGCGCCATGACCGACCTTCGAGACCTCCCGTTCGACACCGAAGCTCCTCGATACTGGCGCGCGCTCTGCCACCTCGGACGTTGGGAGCACGGCGCCGTCGTGATCGCTCACCTCCTCCGCGCCTGCACCCTCGCGCCCGAGGTCGAGGCCGAGCTCGCCTCGCTCTGGCTCCGTCACGACCGCGCCGCGGCCCTCGCGTGGATCGAGCCCGCGCTCCGCCGCGCGGCCCCGCCCCGATCGCCGCGCGCGTCTCTCGCAGCGGCTCTCGTGGTCCGCGACGCGAGACGACCTCCCGCTGCTCCATCGCCTCCTCGACAGCGCCGACGTGCGCGGCCCTGCTCGAAGAGGCGCTCACCTCGACCGACGCCTCGGCCCGAGACGGCGCGGTCGTGAAGCTCTCGCGGGTGACGGCGCTCGTGCGCGCTCGACGCTCGCTCTTCGAAGACGCGCTCGCGTCACCCGCGCACGAGCGCTCGCGGAGCCAGCTCGCGGCGGCGCTCTTCAACGCCTTCGGCGACGGCGCGATGCCCCCGGTGCTGCGCGCGTATTTCTCGTCGCGCTCCGAGGTCGAGGTCGACGGACTGCGCGGCCTGATCGTGGTGAACCGGGTCCACGAGTTGCGCGACCGGCGCCTCGCAACCGCTCACGGCGAGATGATGAACCCCTTGCCGCCGAGGCCCGCGCGCACGTTGCTCTTCGTCTTCATGGTCGCCCCTCAGTAGCTCGAGAAGATCAGCCCGGCGCCGGCGACGCCCGCGCGCACGTTGCTCTTCGTCTTCATGGTCGCCCCTCCGCCCGCTACAGAATCCAGGTGCCCGAGAAGTTCGCCTTGCCGGACTTCACGCTGGTCTTGGTCTTCATCGTCGTCGCTCCTTCGTGCGGCGCCCTTCGCGCCGCGAACGTACGAAGTGCAAGGGCGCGGCCAGCGTGCGATCGCCCGAGAGCCGCGGAGCGACGCGCGGGCGGTGAGCAACCGTTGCTCGCCCCGCGCCATGGGCCGCGCCGACGTTGCTCTGCCCCCGCCGCGGGCCGCGCCGAGCTTGCTCACCGCGGGCCGTCACCGCGTCGCGACCCGGTCGAGGGGGATCGGGCCTCCAACGTCGCACCCCGTCGACACCCCCCCGCCACGCCGCGACCGCTCGCACCACCGTCGGTAGCGTTTCAGCGCCCACGGCCTCCCCTCGATGGACGCGTTGAGCACCGCGTGGGCCACGGGCTCGACCGCGCCGCAAACTCGACGGCCCCCCCCGCGTGCGGAGCACCGTCGTGCTGCTGAGCGGGCGGGAGCGGCCGTGGCCGTCGCGAGGCGCCTACCGCACGTCGCCACGGAGCGAGCGCTTCTCGGGCGTGCGCTTCCGCGTCGAGGCGGTCTACCAGCGCACGCTCGCGGAGCTGCGCGAGCGGGGCAGCGTGCTCTGGCTGGCGTTCGCGCCGCTCGCGGTCGACGCCACGCCCGACGCGATGCCCGAGGTGCTGATACCAACTTCACGTCAAGTTTGCCGCTTTCGCGTGTGCGACGTGTCCCCCCTACCCAACGCTGTCGCGCACCT
>JBDHVF010000831.1:0-3994 GCA_039809605.1 Polyangiales bacterium
TCCACGAGCCCGTTGGTGCGGGTGTAGTCCATCGGGGGCTCGTAGTCGTTCTCCGAGAAGACGAAGTAGCGATCGACGAACTCCTGCCGCTCGCGCATCTTGCGCTCGAAGATGCGCCGCAGGTCGCTCTGGTCGCGGATCACGTACGGCGTGAGGAAGAGCAGCAGGTTCGAGCGCTGCACCGTGCGCGTCGTGTGGCGAAAGAGCGCCCCGAGGATCGGGATGTCGCCGAGGATCGGGATGCGCTCCTCGCTGTTGGTCTCGGTGTTTCGAATGAGCCCGCCGATCACCACGGTGTTCTGGTCGCGCACCACGGTGGTGGTCTTGGCCGTGCGGCGGTTGATGGTCACGGCGCCGAGCTGGCCCGTCGACGCGCCCACCTCGGAGATCTCCTCCTCGATCTCGAGGCGCACCTCGCCCGAGTCGTTGATGTGCGGGTTGATGTGGATCTTCGTGCCGACGTCCTGGCGCGGGGCCGCGAAGCCTCCGCCGAAGGCGCCGAGCGCGCCGAAGGCCCCGAGGGCGCCGGCCTGGCCGCCCGCGAGGTTGCCGAGCCCGCCGCCGATGTTGGTCTGCAGGGGCACGTTCTGCCCGACGTTGATGTCGGCCGCGACGTTGTCGGTGGCGATGATGTTGGGCGTGGCGAGCACGTTGGCGTCGCCCGTGGTGGCGAGCGCGTTGAGCGTCACGCCGAACTCGGGGATCGACACGCCGATGCCGGGCAAGAGGTTCTGCGAGCCCGCCACGGGCGTGCCCCGCACGCCGAGGGCGAGGCCCGAGAGCACGTTGGGGTCGTTGAGCGCGATGGACGTGAGCGGGAAGAACCCGCCGAGCCCCACGCCGTCGGCGCCCTCGTTGATGGGCAGCGCGCCGTGGAAGTTCAGCCCCAGGCGGCTCGTGCGGTTGACCTGAAGCTCCACGATCACGGCCTCGATGAAGACCTGACGGCGCGAGCGGTCGAGCTCGTCGATCACGCGGCGCACGGCGAGGTAGTCGCGCGGCGACGAGGTGATGACCAGCCCGTTGGTGGGCTTGTCGGCGGTGATGCGCACCTGGCCTTCGAAGACGGCGTTCTGCCCGCGGTTCGAAGCGCCCTGGCCCTGCGCCGCGCGGCCGCCGCCCGTGATGTTGTTGAGCGTCGTCGCCATCTCCTCGGCGTCGGCGTGCTGCAGGCGGAACACGCGCACCTGCCCCTCGCCCTCGATCGACACGTCGAGGCGGCGGATGAGCTCGAGCACCCGGAGGTACATCCGCTGCGTCGCGACGATCACCAGCGAGTTCGAGCGGTCGTCGGCGAGGATGCGCGTGAGCCGCAGGTCGCTCGGCCCCGCCGCCCCGCCGGGACGGGGCGCCGCCGCGGCCTGGCCGCCGCCGAGGATCTCGTTGATGCGCCCCTGGAGCTCGCTCGCGAGGGCGTAGTGCACGGGCTCGACCCAGATCTGCTCGCCCACCGCGGCGACGTCGACCTCGCTGAGGATCTGCAGCATGCGCCGGATGTTGGCGCCCGTGTCGCTGATGATCAGCGTGTTGGTCGTGGCGTACGGGGTGATGTCCCCGTCGCGCGATTTGAAGTGCCCGAGCAGGTTCGACGCGTCGTCGGCCGACATGTTGCGCAGGCGCACGATGCGGGTGATGAACCGGTCGTCGGCGGGCGCGTCGCCCGAGCCCGACGAGTACGTGGGGAGCACGGCCGTCGCGGCGCCGGCGGTCTCCTCGATCTTGAGGTAGCGCCCGCTCGGCACCACGGTCATGCCGTTGACCTCGAGCACCGAGAGGAAGGCCTGGTAGGCCTCGCCGGGCGTGATCTTGGTGGGCGAGTAGATGGTCGTCTTGATCGACCGCACCTTGCCCGGGATGATGAAGCGCCGCCCCGTGATGTTGCCGATGGCGCGCACGAGGTCGGGCAGGTCGGCGTCCTGGAGGTTGAACGTGATGCGCGCGCCGGGCGGGAGCGGGCGGTAGTCCATGCCGCTCTCGAACTCGTGCATCGAGGTGCCGGTGCCGCCCGCGGCGTCGATGATCGAGCCGGGCTGGCCGGGCACCTGATTCACCTGCTGCGCGGGCCCCGTGGGCTGCGCCACGGGCTGACCGGTGGCGGGCTGCGCGGGCGGCGGCGCGGCGGGCTGCGCCACGGGGCGCGCGACGGGCACGGCCTGCCCCGGCGCGACGGGCGTGGCGCCCACGGGCGGCACCATCACCGTCACGGGGCGGCGGCGCACGGTGCGGCCCTTCGTCGGCGGCTCGGGCGTCGGCTGCGACCACGCGGCGGTGACGAGGGCCACGAGCGACAGCACGAGCGCGGCCAGGGCCAGCGTCGGCGGTCTACGAAATCGGATACGCGCGGGGGTCATGGAGCAGGTCATCACCGGATGTTGAAGTCGATGTTCACGGGCTGGCCGTTGCGGGTGACCGAGATCGTGAGGTGGTCGCTCGTGCGCAGGCGCGAGTACGCCTCGAGGGCGCGGTCGGGCGAGGCGATCTCGAGGCCGTTGATGCGGTTGAGCACGTCGCCGTTCTGCATGCCGAGCCGCCCGAGGAGCGAGTTGCCGCGCACGCCGAAGAGCTGCACGCCCACCACGCGGCCGCCCTCTTCGTGCGGCATGATGCGGGTGGTGCGCATGAGCTCGGCCTGGTTCTCGAGGATGCGGTCGACCGTCGAGCGCCGCACGTTGAACTCGTTGGGCCCCGCGCGCTCGATGCCCTCGAGCGCGGCCGAGAGGGCGCTGCCCGTCTCGCTGGGCGCCGCGACGGGCGCGGCCACGGGCACCGGCGGCGGAGGCGCCGCGTGCGGGGGCATGATCTGCGCGAGGAAGCACCGCCCCGCGCCCTGCTGACGGAGCAGCACGTACGCGCCCACCGCGGGGCAGTGGCCCACGAGGCTCACGGGGCGCCCGTCGATCTGCTGGCCCTGGCGAAAGGGCATCGCGGCGCCGTTCTGCCCGACCTGCACGAACGCGAACGACCACTCGTCGCTCTCGCTCACCACCGCGCCCATGATCTTCGCCTGCGACTCGCACGGCTGGGGAAAGGGCCCGGGCTCGTGGGGCCGGTCGGCGATGCACGCCTCGGGCGGCAGGATGCGGTCGTCGAGGGGGTTGGCCGCGGCCACGGCGGCGTCGGCCTCGGCGTCGGCCGCGCCCGCGTCGCAGTCGAGGCAGCCCGCGTCGGAGTCGAACACGTTGCGGTGAATGATCGCCGTGCGGTCGCGCACGTGGCGGTTCTGCGCCGCGGCCGAGGGCTCGGCCGACGCGGCGGCCGACGCCGGCATCGGCCGCGCGAGCGCCTCGGTGTCGGCGGCGAAGATCTTCGCCCCCACCATCTCGCTCGTGCCCCGCGCGGCGAAGTACGCGCACGGAATCAGCGCCACCAGGGTGATCACCCAGGGGTAGCGTCGGAGGACGGTTTCGAGCCAGGGCAGGAGCCTTCGCATCGGGGCTTCAGATCCTTATGCGGGGCGCGTGCCACCCCGTGGATTCATCGTGAAAGCGTGGGTTTCTCGGGAGTCGGCAGGGTCACCGAGGGCGATGCGTCGCTGACGTTCTGGCAGCGGGGCGGCCGGGGCGCTGCCCCTCGCCCTGCCAATTTGTCAGCGAGACTCGAACACGCACTGATGGTTGGAGCCGCAGCGCAGCCCGCGGCGGCAGTCGTTGTTGGTCTGGCAGGGCTCGCCGAGGTCGGCGGTTCCGCGCGGGGGCTCGGTGGGCCCGGCGCCCGCGTCGCGCGCGGTGGGCGCGGCCGTGAGGGCGCCGCAGGTGCGGGGCGGGGCTTGCCCCGGGAGCGTGGGCGCGGGGTAGTGCCGCTGCTCGACGACGGCGATCTCGACGGGCGCGTCGGCGGTGCCCGCGCGGCCGTTGGGCGCGCCCGACTGGTCGATGGCCTCGACGTAGTACTGCACCTTCGGGGGAAAGATGTCTTCGCAGGGGATCATCGCGCCGTAGCCCGACGCGAGGCGAAACTGCTGCCCCATGGCCTGCATGCGCACCTCGGTGTAGCG
>JBDHVF010000832.1:0-3982 GCA_039809605.1 Polyangiales bacterium
CGCGCCGACGCGTGCGTGGTGGCCGGGCAGATCGAGCTCCTGCGCGACCACGTGAGCGCCGCGCAGGCGCGCTTTCAGCGGGCCCTCGAGCTCGAGCCGCGCTCGGCCGCGGCGCTCGTGGGCATCGGCGCGATCCTCTACCGCCAGGGCAACTTCGCCGACGCGCAGGCGCGCTTCCGCAACGCCTACAGCGCCGACCACGCCAACCTCGACGCGGTGATCGGCATCACGCAGTCGAGCCTCGCGCTCAACCAGGCCACCGAGGCCAAGGCCGTGATCGAGCCCGCCGTGCACGAGCACCCCAACGACGGGCGGCTGCACTACTGGCTCGGCAAGGCCCTGGCCGCCACGAGCAACCAGCGCACGCTCGCGCAGCAGGCCTTCCGCGAGGCCATCCGGCTGCAGCCCGAGAACCTCGACGCGTACGTCTCGCTCAGCGAGCTGCTGCTCGCGCTCCAGCGCCCCGACGCGGCCGACCAGGTGCTGCTCGAGGCCCGCGCGCACGTGCCCGAGAACGCCGCCATCCACCGCGCGCTCGCCCACGGGCGCCTCGCGCGGGGCGACCTCGCGGGCGCCGAGGCCGAGCTGCGCATCGCGGTGCAGCGCGAGCCCAACGACATCCGCTCGCACTTCGCCCTCGGCGACGTGCTGCGCCGCATGCAGCGCCTCGACGACGCGCAGACCGAGTTCGAAGCCGTCACGCGCGCCGACCCGAACTACCCCGGGCTCGCCATGGCGAGGGGCCTGCTGGCCGAGGCGCGCGGGGAGCTCCCGCAGGCGCTCAGCACCTTCCGCGAGGCGCTCGCGCGCGACCCGACCAACCTCGAGCTCATCAACCGCGTGGCCGCCACGCTGGTCACCCTGGGCAACTACGGCGACGCCGACCAGATGCTCCGCTCGGTCGTGGTCGACCAGCCCACCAACGCCGACGCGCAGTACATCATGGGCCGCGCGCGCCTCGGGGGCGACAACTTCACCGACGCGGTGCACTACCTCGACCGCGCGATCGAGCTCAACCCGCAGCGCGCCGACTTCAAGGCCTACGCGGCCGAGGCGCACCGGCGCGTGGGAGACATCCAGCGGGCCTTTCAGCTCGCCGAGCAGTCGATCGAGCTCGACCCCGCGTTCCCGCGCGGGTACTGGGTGCGGGCCGAGATCCGGCTGCACCGCAGCGAGGCGGCCAACGCCCTCTCGGACATCAACCGCGCCACGCAGCTCGACCCGCGCTTCTGGGCCGCGTACGCGACGTGGGCCGACATCGACGACGCCCTCGGGCGGCGCGACGAGTCCATCAGGCTCTACCGCTTCGCCATCGAGCACGACAACCACCACGGCGACTGGCACTACAACCTCGGTCGCATGCTCGCCGACGCGGGCAGCGCGTCGGAGGCCCGCGCGTCGTTCCAGCACGCGCGCGAGCTCGGCACGGGCCTCACCCCCGTGCCTGTGTGGTTCGCGCAGGCCACGCGCGCCCTCGCCGACATCGAGCTCGAGCACCACAACCGCTCCGCCGCGCGGCAGCTCTACCTCGAGTACCTGCGCCTCGTGCCGCAGGGCACGCCCGCGTACAACTCGGCGGCCCTGGCGCTCGCCGACATGCGCGACGACTGACCCCTCCCTCGACCTCCCCTCGGCCACGAAATCCGCTGGATTTCAAGCGCTCTCACGCATGTCGGAAAAGCCCTGGCACGTCTCTTGACGCGCAGGGATCGATGGCTAGGTTGCGCCGCGGTCCAACACTGGAACAGCGGTCCGACGGGGCCACAACGAGGAGAGTACTGCGATGGGGAAGGTCATCGGCATCGACCTGGGCACGACCAACAGCGTCGTCGCCGTGATGCAGGGCAAGGAGCCCGAAGTGATCGTCAACGAAGACGGCTCGCGCCTGACGCCGTCGATCGTTGCGTGGGACGACAAGGGCGAGATCCTGGTGGGCAACGTCGCCAAGCGCCAGTCGATCACGAACCCCGAGAACACGATCTACTCGGCCAAGCGCTTCATCGGGCGCAAGGAGGGCGAGGTCCAGGACGAGACCCGCCGCGTGCCCTACAAGGTCTCGCGCACGCCCAACGGCGACGTGGCCTTCGAGGTGCGCGGCAAGACCGTGACCCCGCCCGAGGTGAGCGCGCACGTGCTCCGCAAGCTCAAGCAGGCGGCCGAGAGCTTCCTCGGTGAGACCGTCTCCGACGCGGTGATCACCGTGCCCGCGTACTTCAACGACAGCCAGCGCCAGGCCACCAAGGACGCGGGCAAGATCGCCGGCCTCAACGTGCGGCGTATCATCAACGAGCCCACGGCCGCGGCGCTCGCGTACGGCCTCGACAAGAAGGGCGACGAGCTCATCGCCGTGTACGACTTCGGCGGCGGCACCTTCGACATCTCGATCCTCGAGGTGAGCGAGAACCTCGTCGAGGTGAAGAGCACCAACGGCGACACGCACCTCGGCGGCGACGACGTCGACCACCGCATCATGGAGTACCTCATGGCCGAGTTCCGCAAGGAGCACGGCGTCGACCTCGCGAAGGACAAGATGGCGCTCCAGCGCCTGCGCGACGCGTCGGAGAAGGCCAAGATCGAGCTGTCGTCGATGCAGGAGACCACGGTCAACCTGCCGTACATCACCGCGGCCGGCGCGACGCCGCTGCACATGAACATCCGCGTCACGCGCGCCAAGCTCGAGCAGATGATCGACGACCTCGTCGAGCGCTCGCTCGAGGCCTGCCGCCGCGCCCTCAAAGACGCCGACAAGCGCCAGGCGGACATCAACGAGGTGGTGCTCGTCGGCGGCTCGACGCGCATCCCGCTCGTGCAGAAGAAGGTCAAGGACTTCTTCGGCAAGGAGCCCAACAAGTCGGTGAACCCCGACGAGGTCGTGGCCATCGGCGCCGCGGTGCAGGGCGCGATCCTCACGGGCGAGGTCAAGGACATGCTCCTGCTCGACGTGACCCCGCTCTCGCTGGGCGTCGAGACCAAGGGCGGGATCTTCACCGCGCTCATCCCGAGGAACACCACGATCCCCACGTCGAAGAGCGAGATCTTCTCGACGGCGAGCGACAACCAGACGCAGGTCGAGGTGCACGTGCTCCAGGGCGAGCGCCCCATGGCCCGCGACAACAAGAGCCTCGGGCGCTTCGAGCTCAAGGGCATCCCCCCGGCCCCGCAGGGCGTGCCGAAGATCAAGGTGAGCTTCGACATCGACGCCAACGGCATTCTCAACGTGAAGGCCAAGGACGAGGCCACGGGCAACGAGCACAAGATCACCATCACCGCGGGCTCGGGCCTCGCGAAGGATGAAGTGGAGCGCCTGGTGCGCGAGGCCCAGTCGCACGAGGCCGACGACAAGCGCCGCCGCGACGAGGCCGAGGACCGCAACAAGCTCGACGCGCTCGCCTACCAGGTCGAGAAGACCCTGCGCGAGCACAAGGACAAGATCCCCGCGAACGACGCCTCGACGCTCGACGCGGCGGTGCGCGAGGCCCGCTCGGCCATCGAGCGCCAGGACGCCGGCGCGGTGAAGTCGGCGCTCGACAAGCTCCAGAGCGAGTCGCACCGCATCGCCTCGATGCTCTACCAGCAGACGGGCGGCCAGGAGGGCGGCGGCGACCAGCCTCCCCCCGGCGCCACCGGCGGCGCCGCGGCGGCCGACGAGGGCAAGAAGCGCGACGACGTGATCGACGCCGAGTTCGAAGAGAACAAGTGAAGCGCTGACGTACCTGTGCCCCGCGTGCGCGCATGCGGGGCACAGATGCGTTTCGAACGCTCATACCAACTTCACGTCAAGTTTGCCGCTTTCGCGTGCGCGACGTGTCCCCCCACCCAACGCTGTCGCGCGCCTCGCGGAGCCCCCACCCTCGCTGCCGCGCGCCCCGCGGAGCCCCCACCCTCGCTGTCGCGCACCTCGCGGCGCCCCCACCCTCGCTGCCGCGCGCCCCGCCCCCGCGGAGCGAGGGCGTGGCTGAGCGTGCTGAAACGAGGTAATGGG
>JBDHVF010000833.1:0-3979 GCA_039809605.1 Polyangiales bacterium
CAGACTAGACGGAAACCCGTCCGTTGGCGAGGGGTCAGGGGATGCGGGCGCCCACCGAGGCCATGGCCTGTCGGATCAGGTCGGCGCGCATGCCGTACTTGAAGTTCGACCCGCGGTTGACCTCGACCTCGCGGCGCTGGCCGTTGTTTGGGTCGATCACCACCTGCCGCTCGTCGTCCGAGAGGCTGCCGGCGTTGACGCCGATGACCGAGCCCGAGGGGAGGAAGATGGGGCTGCCCGACGAGCCGCCCGCGGTCTGCGCGCTGTGCTGGAGCTTCTGCGCGGTGGCCGGCGTCGCGACGCCGTCGAAGAAGTCGGTCACGCGGTTGAGCAGCCCCAGGGTGATCGTCGCCACCGGCGACCGCTCGTTCATGGTCATGCCGGGGAACCCGTACACGAACACCGCGTCGCCCTCGCGCAGCCCGTAGAGCTCCGCGTCGGAGGCGAGCCGCACCCAGCCGGGCAGGCGCGCGCCGGCCTGCACGAGCCCCACGTCGTAGCCCGCGCCCCCGCGGCTCGCCTGCGCGTCTTGAAAGCGCCCGTCGAGGTAGACCGCCTGCGCGGGCATCATCTCTCCGTTGCCCTTGTTGCGCAGCACGACGAGCTGCGCGCCGCGCGCCGTCTCGGTGGTCACGAGCCGCACGCAGTGGGCGTTGGTGGCGATGAGCGTGTCGTTCACCGCGAAGCCCGTGCAGAAGCCGCGCACGCGCCCGTCGGCCGTGCGCATCGCCAGGAGGTAGATGTTGGCCTCGTTGGCCGCCGCGATGCGCGCGCCCACCGAGCTGGGGTCGCCCGACGACGTGTTCGAACCCGTGGTCGAGCCGCGGTCGCCCGTGAAGACGTACCACCCGCCCGCGCCGAGCCCGGCGACGACGAGGGCCGTGAGCAGCCCCACCATCACCTTGAGCCCGCGGTGCGGGTTCGCGCGCTCGGCGTGGACCGCGAGCGCCTGGTCGATCATCAGCGCCACCGTGCGCTTGCCCACGCGCGCGTCGGCCGGCAGCGACGAGGCCATCGCCTGCCCCGGCGACGCCGCGACCACAGGAGGCCCCGCGAGGGGAGGCCCCGCGGGCGCGGGGAGCGGAGCGCCCGGCAGCGACATCTGCGGGATCGCGACGGTGCCGCTGCCGCCCCCGAACGCGGGCGGGGGCTGCATCGGCACGCCCCCCGCGAAGGGGCTCGGCGGCGACGAGGGCGGCGACGACGACTGCGCGCCGAAGGGCGACGGCGACGACGACGCGAAGAGCGGCTGCGCCCCGGCGGGGGCGGCCGCGGCGCCCGTGGGGATCTCGACGCGCAGCCGCGGCCCGCCGCGCCCGCACTCGATCACGTCGTTGTTCTTGAGGTGCTGCCGCTGCACGCGCACGCCGTTGACGAAGGTGCCGTTGCGGCTGCCCGCGTCGACCACGAGCCACGCGCCGTCGACGAGGAGCAGCTCGCAGTGGCGCCCCGACGCGTCGAGGTCGATGTTGGCGTCGAACACCACGTCGCCGTCGGGCGAGCGGCCGACGCGGACGCGGTCTTTTTCGAACGGAAGCTGCCTGCCCGCGTGCGCGCCGAACTCCTGGACGATGCGGATCATGGTCGTACGCAACCGTTGAGGGCCACTCTTACCACACCCCCGCCCGCGGTCAGGGGTCGCGCGCGGCGCCCTCGCCCGCGTCGTCGGCCGTGACGGGCGTGGGCGGCACGGGCACGGCCTGCACGGGGGTCGCCTGCTCGACCTGCGTGGGCTCGACCTGGATCTGCACGGGCTCGGGCTGCGGCTCGGGCTCGCGCGCGGGTCGCGTGAGGAGCCACGCCGCGAGCGCGATCACCGCGAGCGCGAGCGCGAGCAGCACCCACCCGAGCGCGCCGCGCTGGGGCTCGAGCCCGAGCTCGCGGCGCGTGCGGGCGTCGAGGTGCACGGGCGGCTCCACGGGCTCGACGGCGCGCATCACCGCGGGCATCTCGGGCGGCAGCGAGAGCGAGTGCTTCACGTCGGAGCCCGGCGGGGGGAGGTCGGGCACCTTCATCGACGTGCTGGCGTGCCCCGCGACGATGGCCTCGACGGGCTCGAGCAGCACGTAGGGCTGGTAGCCCGAGTCGTCCTCGGGCGTGGGGTCGGGCAGGTCGCCTTCGAAGCGCGCGACGATGACCGTGATGTTGTCGTGCCCGCCGGCGTCGTTCGCGAGGTCGATGAGCCGCTGGCAGCACGCGACGGGGTCGTCGACCTCGGCCATCGTGTCGCGGATCTGTTCGAAGGTCGCGAGGCCCGAGAGCCCGTCGGAGCAGAGCATCAGCGCGTCGCCCTTGCGCAGCTCGACGTACGACAGGTCGACCGACACCGTGTCGGCCGTGCCGAGGGCCTGCAAGATGATGTGCGCGTGCTCGTAGGTCTCGGCCTCGGCCTCGGTGAGCTGCCCGGCCTCGATGAGCTTCGACACGAGCGACTGGTCGCGCGTGACCTGGCGTAGCTGCGCCCCGCGCAGGAGGTACGCGCGCGAGTCGCCCACCTGCCCGACGAAGAGGGTCGAGTCGTAGACGCCCGCGACGGTCGACGTCGTGCCCATGCCGCGGCGCTCGCGGTTGCTCTTGGCCGCGAGGAAGATCCGCGCGCCGGCCTCTTGAATCGAGGCCACGAGGCGCTGCGCGAACTGGTCGCGGTCGGCGGGGGCGGCGCCCTCCTGCACGATGTCGTGGATCACGTCGACGGCCATCTGGCTGGCGACCTCGCCCGCGGCCGCGCCGCCCATGCCGTCGCACACCGTGAGGAGCAGGCCGCGCTCGCCGACCTCACGGATCACGGTCGCCTCGTCGGTGATGCGCTTGCGCTCGGTGAGGTCGGCGATGAGGTAGTTGTCCTCGTTGTGCTCGCGGATGCGCCCCACGTCGGTGAGGCCCGCGAAGCGCACGCGGACCCTGCCCGTGGCGGGCTCCTCACGGGGCGGCGCGGAGGCCTCGCTCGTGGGGGTGCCGTCGATCGCGGTCGTACTCGCGGAGGCCTCGGGCGCGGGGGCTTCGGGCGCGGGGGCCTCGGGCGCGGCGTCCGTCCCTGGGGCTTCGGGCGCGGGGGGCTCCTGCGCGACGGGGTTCACCGGCGGGGCGTCGGCGGCGCCCGCGTCGGCGCTCGTGATGACGCCCTCGCTCATCGGGCCGGGTTCCCCGCCGCGCCACGCGGCGCGGCGTCGAAGCGAAACAGGTGGTGCCCGATGCGAAAGATGTCTCCGTCGACGATCTCGCGCTCGCCGCGGAACAGCACCAGCGTGCCGTTGGAGCTGCCCAGGTCGCGCACGATCACCCTCCGCTGGTTCTTGTCGAGCCTGAAGGCCACGTGCCTGCGAGAGAGGAACACGTCGTCGGTGAACACCACGTCGCCCGACTCGCGGCCCACCACGGTCTCGTCGCGGTAGAGGTGGTAGACATCGCGGGGGATGCCCTCGCTCGTGAGCTGCACGAGGCGCGCGACGCGCGGCTGCTCGGGCGTGCCGAAGAGCATCACGCCGTAGTGCATCACGGGGCCGAGCGACACCTCGGCGTCGGAGAGCACCTCGACGCGCAGCACCTGCTGGCCGATGAGCACCACGTCGCCGTGGTGCAGCTCCACGGGCTCGCGGATGCGGTGGAAGATCCCGTTCACCGAGCCCAGGTCGCGGAGGTAGTACCGGTCGTTCTTTCGCACGATGCGCGCGTGCCGCGGCGAGAGGTACGGGTCATCGGGCAGGGTGATCGTGCCCTCATAGCGCCCGAGGTCGGTCTGCGCGTTGGTGAGGCGGTAGATCGGCCCCTCGGAGCCGTCTTTGAGAATGGTGACGATCTGCGGGACGACGCCCGCGGGCACCGCGCCGAAGTTGTCGGTGCGCGCGTCGACGCGCTGGGGCGTGTCGACGGCCGTCGGCGCGTGGTGCGGGCGCGCCTGCGGCGCGGGCGGGGCGGCGGGCGGGGGAGGCGCGGCGTACGCCTGCGGCGCGGGCGCGGCCTGCGCGGGTGCGGGCGAGGG
>JBDHVF010000834.1:0-3977 GCA_039809605.1 Polyangiales bacterium
AGCGCGCAGGCGTCGTCGAGCGAGAACACGCCCGCGACGTGCGCCGCGACGAGCTCTCCGATCGAGTGGCCGAGGAGGTAGTCGGGCGCGACGCCCCACGCCTCCATCTGACGGTAGAGCGCGACATCGAGCGCGAAGAGCGCGGGCTGCGTGTAGCGCGTCTCGTCGAGCAGGCGCGCCTCGGGGCTCGCGGCGGCGGCGAACACCACCTCGCGGAGCGGGCGCGGCAGGTGCCGGTCCATCGCCGCGCACGCCGCGTCGAAGGCCGCGCGAAACGGGGGCAGCGCGGCGTGCAGCGCGCGCCCCATGCCCGCGCGCTGCGATCCCTGGCCGGTGAACAGCACGGCGAGCTTGCCCGCGCGGCGGGCGCCGTCGGTGACGACCGCGTCGCCGTCGTCTCCGTTCGCGAGCGCGCGGAGCGTCGCGGCGAGCGCGGGGGCGTCGTCGGGCGGCGACTGGAGCACCGCGCGCACCGGGAAGTGCGTGCGCGTCGTGGCGAGCGCGAGGGCCACGTCGCGCACCGCGAGGTGGGGGCGCGCGTCGAGGTGCGCCGCGAGCCGCGCCGCCTGCGCGCGAAGCGCCGCGTGCGAGCGGCCCGAGAGGAGCACCGGCAGCGCGACTCCCTCGAAGGTCGCGGCGACGCGCGAGGCCGCCGCGGGGGCCTCCTCGACGATGACGTGCGCGTTGGTGCCGCTCATGCCGAACGAAGACACCGCCGCGCGGCGGGCGCCGTCGCCCCTGCGCGGCCACGGGGTGAGCGCGTCGACGACGCGCACGGGCAGCGACTCCCACGCGACGTGGGGGTTGCGCGGGGCGCAGCGGATCGTGGGCGCGAGCGCCTCGTGGCGCAGGCAGGCCAGCACCTTGGCGACGCCCGCGAGGCCCGCGGCCGTCTCGAGGTGGCCGAGGTTGGGCTTCACGGCCCCGATGGGCAGCGGGCGGTCGGCGGGGCGGTCGCGGCCGTAGACGTCGGCGAGGGCCTCGACCTCGATCGGGTCGCCGAGGGCGGTGCCGGTGCCGTGGCACTCGACGAAATCGACGTCGCCGGGCGCGAGGCGCGCGTCGTCGAGCGCGGCGCGGAGCACCTTGCGCTGCGAGCTGCCGTTGGGGGCGGTGATGCCGCTGCTCGGCCCGTCGTGGTTGACGGCCGTGCCGCGCACCACGCCGAGCACGCGCCGGCCCGACGCCCTGGCGTCGCGCAGGCGCTCGAGCGCGACGACCACCACGCCCTCGCCGCGTCCGTAGCCGTCGCCGAGGGCCGAGAAGGTCTTGCTGCGCCCGTCGGGCGCGAGCGCGCGCGTCTTCGAAAGCGCGGCGAAGGTCGCGGGCGAGGCCATCACCTGCGCGCCCGCCGCGAGCGCGAGCGCGCACTCGCCGCGCCGCAGCGACTGCACCGCGAGGTGCAGCGCGACGAGCGACGCGCTGCACGCCGTGTCGACCGACAGCGCCGGCCCCTGGAGCCCGAGCGTGTACGCGAGCCGCCCCGCACCGAACGCCGGGTGCGCGCCCGTGACGCGGTACGCGCCCGCGCCGGGCGCCGCGCGCACGCGGTCGTCGTAGTCTCCCACGCCGACGCCGACGAACACGCCCGTGGCGCTCTCGCGGATCGCCCCCGGCACCACGCCCGCGTCTTCGAGCGCCTGCCACGCGGCCTCGAGCAAGAGCCGGTGCTGCGGGTCGAGGCTGCGGGCCTCGGAGGGGCTGACCCCGAAGAACTCCGCGTCGAAGCGGTCGACGTCGTCGACGAAGGCCGCCGCGCGGCAGTAGCTCCGGCCCGGCGCGTCGGGGTCGGGGTCGTAGAAGGCGTCGACGTCCCAGCGGTCGGGCGGCACCTCGGTCACCGCGTCGCGGCCCTCGGCGAGCATCGCCCACAGTCCGTCGAGGTCGGCCACGCCGCCCGGCAGTCGCAGCCCGATGCCCACGATCGCGATGGGGTCATCGTGGCGCGCCGCGGTCGCGCGCGTGACCTCGTGCGCGCGCGCGCCGTCGAGCGCGTCGCGCAGGTAGCGCGCGACGTGCGACGGGGTCGGGTGGTCGAACGCGACCGACGCGCCGATCGCGAGCCCCGTGGCCGCCTGGAGGCGCCGCCGCAGCTCGATCGCGCCGAGCGAGGTCACGCCGAGGTCGACGAAGCCCGTGTCGGGCGACGGGCGCGCGCCCCGGTCGAGCCCGAGCACCTGCGCGGTCTCGGCGAGCACGAGGTCGAGCAGCTCTCCGAGGCGCGCGTCGGTGCCCATCGCGGGGGCCTCGGGCGCGGGCGCCGCGGGCGTGACGAGCTCGGGCCAGTGCCGCCGCCGTTCGAAGGGGTACGTCGCGAGCGGCACGCGCCGGGCGGCGGCGAGGTGCGCGCCCCAGTCGATCGACTCGCCGTCGACATAGCGACGCGCGAGCGCCTCGAGCGCGTCGTTCGCGGCGGCGACCACGACGCCCGGCGCGCGCCCGTCGGTCGCGAGCCGCGCGAGCGCGTCGCGGAGCGCGTCGATCGAGTCGCACACGACGGCGGCGCGGCGGGCGAAATGGGCGCGCCCCACCGCGGCGGTGAAGCACACGCTCGCGAGGTCGTGGTCGCCCGCGGTGAGGCGCTCGGCGTGGCGTCGCGCGAGCGCGCGGAGCGCCGCGTCGGTGCGCGCGGAGAGCGTGAAGACCGAGGCGCCCGCGTGGCGAGGTGCGCGGGCGCGCGGGGGCGCCTCGACGACGAGGTGCGCGTTGGCGCCGCCCATTCCGAAGGAGTTGACCGCGGCCACGCGCCGGGGGCCGTCGGGCCAGGGCCGCGGCGAGGTGGCGACCTCGAGCGCGGGGTCGAGCTCGGGGATGCGCTCGCGGAGGTTGAGGTGCGCGACGAGCTCGCCGTGGCGCAGGCACAGCAGCACCTTGAGGAGCGCGGCGACGCCCGACGCGGCCTCGAGGTGGCCGACGTTGCCCTTGACCGAGCCCACCACCAGGGGCCGCTCGCGCTCGCCCGCGAAGACCTCGCTCAGCGCGCGCGCCTCGGCGGCGTCGGCCACGGGCGCGCCGATGCCGTGCGCCTCGACGTACTGCACGTCGCGCGCGTCGAGGCCCGCGGCGCCGAGCGCCCTGCGCATGAGCGCCGACTGCGCGGCGGAGGAGGGGATGGTGAGCCCCTCGCCGCGCCCGGCCTGCGAGACCTCCGAGGCGCGGAGGACGCCCCAGACGGTGTCTCCGTCGGCGAGCGCGTCGGAGAGGCGCTTGAGCGCGACGAGGCCGCAGCCCTCGGCGCGCACGAAGCCGTCGCCCGACGCGTCGAAGCCCGCGCAGCGGCCCGAGGGCGAGAGCATCCACGCCTGCGAGAGCGCGACGGTGACGTGCGGCGAGACCATGACGTTCACGGCGCCCGCGAGCGCGAGGCGCGACTCGCCCGCGCGGAGGCTCTGACACGCGAGGTGGACGGCCGTGAGCGCGCCCGAGCAGCCGGTGTCGAGCACCAGGCTCGGCCCGCGCAGGTCGAGGGTGCGCGAGACCCGGTTGGCGGCGAAGCACAGGGTGTGGCCGGTGGCGTGGTAGGCCGAGGGCGCGAGGCCGGCGCCGACGAAGGCCCGGTCGGAGTCGTCGCCGCTCGTGGCGACGAACACGCCCGTGGCGCTGCCGGCGAGCGAGGTGGGGGCGTAGCCCGCGCTCTCGAGGGCCTCCCAGGCGACCTCGAGCACGAGGCGGTGCTGCGGGTCCATGGCCGCGGCCTCGCCCGGCGCGACGCCGAAGAAGGCCGCGTCGAACGACTCGACGTCGTCGAGAAAGCCGCCCCGGCGAGAGCTCGCGCCGCCGGGCGCCGCGAGGTCGGGGTCGTCGAGCGCGGCGGCGTCCCAGCGGCTCGCGGGCACCTCGGTGACGGCGCTGCGCCCCTCGCGCAGGAGGCGCCAGAACGCGTCGACGTCGGGCGCGCCGGGGAAGCGGCACGCGAGGCCCACGACGACGATCGGGTCGCCCTCCGCCGCCCCGCGCCCGCTCACGCGCCCTGGTTC
>JBDHVF010000835.1:0-3968 GCA_039809605.1 Polyangiales bacterium
CGCCCTCGTCGAGGACCACCTCGGCGCGCTCGAGCACCTCCGCGGCGCGCGGGTCGGCGTGGGGGCCGAGCGCGTCGAGGGCCATCGCTCGCAGCGCGCGGCCGTCCACGGGGTCAGCGGCGCTGCTGCGCGAACGGGGACGCGGCGGCGGGTTGCTCGTCGGGCTCGGCGGCGACGGGCGGGTGCTGCTGCGCGGAGCCCACGCGCACGCCGGTGCGCTGGTCGTCCATCGCGGCGGCCATGGCGACCGCCTGCTTGCGCACGTCGCCGTCGCCGCGCGCGAGGTCGAAGATGACCTTGCTCGTGCCCGCGGCGGTGAGGTTCTGGAGGGCCTCGAGGCGGCGCAGCTCCATCGCGCCGGGCGACTCGGAGAGGATGCGCGCGGCCTCGGCGAAGTTGCGCGCGCTCTCGACGTCGGCCTGCGACTTGATGAGCACGTACTGCCGGTCGCGCTCGGCGATGGCCTTGCGGGCGATCACCTCCTGCATCGCGGGCGGGAGCTGGATGTCTTGCATGGCGATGAGCTCGACGTGCAGGCCCCACTGCGCGACGAACTGCTCGACGGCGGCGCGCACCTTGGCGGCGATCTCCTCGCGGTGCTCGAGCAGCTCGTCGAGGCGGATCTCGCCCACGATGTCTCGGAGCACGACCTTCGCGCGGTCTTTGATGGCGAGCTCGTAGTTCTCGACGTTGAGCGCGGCCTTCTCGGGGTCGACGACCTTGTAGTAGACCACCGCGTCGATCATGGCCGTGACGTTGTCGGCCGTGATCACCATCTGGTGCGGCAGGTCGCGGTTGCGGATGCGCGTGTCGACGCGGAGCATCGACTGCACGAGCGGGATCACCAGGTTGAGCCCGGGCTCCATGCGCCCGGAGAACTTGCCGAGGGTGAACTTCAGCGCCACCTCCCACTGGTTCACCTGCCGCACCGAGCGCAGCACCAGCATGAGGAGCAGCATCAGGATCGGGAGCAGCAAGGCCGCGGCGGGGTCCATGAGGCTGGGGAGTATGCAGGGTGCCGGGCCTTGATTCCAGGGGCGTTCCGTGGTGAGGAGGTACGCGCACGCTGCACGCATCACCGCACCGGAGGGACGAGACGAACCATGGCCAGGCACGGAGGAACCAAGCAGGACATGCTCGCCGAGCAGGCGATGGAGGAGCTCCAGATCCACGGCGCGATCTCGTCGGCCCAGACCGCCGCCGCGAGGCTCTCGTTCGACGCCGTGCTCAACGAGGTGAACGCGAAGGTGGGCGCCCTCGGCAAGGCCGCCGAGGACGTGGCCCGCGCCCGCGCCCGGGGGTACGTCTGGGCGGGCGACCTCGAGCAGAAGCTCCAGCACGCGCAGTCGCTCGCGCAGGGCGCCGTCAACACCGCGCGCGCCGAGACGCAGCGCGCGGCGCGCGAGCTCAAGGGCCGCGCCGACACGCTCCTCGCGCACGCCGCCCGCGCCCACAGCAACCACCACGAGGCCCACACGCTCTCGACCGAGGCCGCCGGGCTCTCGGCCGCCGTCGACGCCGCCGAGCGCCGCGTGCGCGAGTCGATCGGGCCGTTCCTGGGCACCGTCGACGAGCTGGTGAAGCGGCTCGCGAGCGTGCACTTCACCCTCGACTGCTTCGAGCAGGCCAGCTTCAGGCTCCAGCCCGAGGAGAACCCCGTGCTCGCCGTGAAGGCCACGTGGGAGGACTCTCCCCAGGGCAAGCGCGAGGGCCTCCTGCTCCTCACGGCCCACCGCGTGCGCTTCGAACACACCGAGGAGGTCGTGCTCGAGCGGTCGTTCATCTTCTTCGCGTCGCGCACCGAGACGCGCCGCGCGCTCCTGCTCGACGCGCTCGTCGGCCAGCTCGCCGCGAGCGACGAGGCCGAGCGGGGGCTGGTGTTCAAAGACCAGCTCCTCGTGCTGCAGTTCAGGGGCGGGCAGAACCTCCCCCCGAGGGCCACGTTCGAACTCGACGGCCTCACCGCGAAGGAGCTCGACACGCTCGTCGAGCAGCTCCGCACGGGCGACATGGCGCGCGCGCGCTACCAGGGCCCGATGCCCGCGGGCTCCAACGTCGGCGTGCCCGTGCGCTGGCCGGAGAGGTGCGAGAACTGCGGCGCGGGCCTCCAGCCCCCGGTGCGCGGCCAGGACATCATCGCCTGCGAGTACTGCTCGGCCAGGCACGCCGTCGAGCTCGGTCAGGCGTAGCGCGATCGCCTGGGCGCGTGACTCCATCCTCGGCTTCGGTTAACTAGAAGCTGGCGCGTGCTCCGGCGCCTCAAGGAGAGTGTCTCGCTTCATGCGCCGAGGAGACGACAGCGTGGAGGGTTCGGACGCCGGGTCGTTTCGGACGACCCTGCGCCGCACGAGCCAGGGCAAGATCATCGGGCACCACCCATCGGTCCGCGAGGCGATCGAGACGATCGAGCGGGTGGCGGGCACGACCTGCAACGTGCTGGTCACGGGCGAGAGCGGCACGGGCAAGGAGCTCGTCGTGGCCGCCCTGCACGACGCGTCGCCGCGCGCGCAGGGGCCCTTCGTGGCGGTCAACTGCGGGGCGATCCCCGAGACGCTCATCGAGGACGCCCTCTTCGGGCACGCGCGCGGGGCGTTCTCGGGCGCCGCCGCGACGCGCCAGGGGTACGTGGGCGCGGCCGAGGGGGGCACGCTCTTTCTCGACGAGATCGGCGAGCTGCCGCTGGCGTTGCAGGTGAAGATCCTGCGGCTGCTCCAGGCGCGGGAGTACACGCCCGTCGGCGAGTCGAAGCCCGTGAAGTGCGACATCCGCGTGGTGGCCGCCACCAACCGCGACCTCGAGGCCGAGGTGCGCGAGCGGCGCTTTCGCGAGGACCTCTACTTTCGCCTCAACGTCGTGCACGTGCACCTGCCGCCGCTGCGCGATCGGGGGAGCGACGTCGAGTCGCTGGCGCTGTTCTTCTTGCAGCACTGCGCGGCGCGCGTGGGGCGCTCGGGCCTCGCGGGCTTTCACCCCGACGCCATGGAGGCCCTGCGCGCGTGGAGCTGGCCCGGCAACATCCGCGAGCTCGAGAACGCCGTCGAGCGCGCGGTGCTCATGGCGCGCAACGCGCTCGTGACCGTGGCCGACCTGCCAAGGCCCGTGCGCGAGCACCACGAGCGCCTCGTGGCCGAGCGGCTCGGGAGCGACCAGCCCGCCGAGCCCCCGACCCCGTCGATCTACGACCCGCCCATCGAGCTGCCCGAAGACGGCGTGGACTTCCGCGCCGCCGTCGACGCGTACGAGAAGAAGCTCCTGCTCCTGGCGCTCGAGCGCACGGGGGGAAAGCGCAACCAGACCGCCCAGCTCCTGCGGCTGAACCGCACCACGCTGGTCGAGATGCTCCGGCGCAAGAACATCGTCGCTTGACGCGCGGGGCGCAGGGCACATAAGTCCGCGCTGCGTGCAGGCACACGACCCCTTCCTCCGCGAGGCGCTCGACGAGGCCGCGCGCCGCCCCGGCGACACGGGCTGCGTGGTGGTGCTCCCGGCGCCCGACGTCGCGCCCGAGCGCCTCCTCGCGCTCCCGCCCGACCTGCCGGGCTCTCCCCTCGCGTGGCTCTGGGCGCCCGCCGCGGGGCCCGTGTACGCGGGCCGCGGCCGCGCGTGGTCGACCCACGGCGCCGCGCTCGCGCTCTTCGCCAAGAGCGCCTCGGCGCAGCTCCAGGGGCTCCGCGTGATCGCGCACCCCGACCGCGAGGGGGCCTTCACCCCGCGCTGCTTCGGCGGCCAGCCCTTCGACCCCGCGCGCTCGCCCTCGGGCGACGTCGCGTGGGCGAGCTTTCTCGGCGCCTCGCTCACGCTGCCGCGATGGACGCTCGTCGACGACGGCGGCCGGCGCGCCCTCGCGCTCGCCCTCTCGCGCGGTGAGTGCGCCGACAAGGGCCGATGGCGCGCCGAGGTCGCCTCCACGCTCGCGACCCTCGCCGCGCCCGCGCCGCTGCCCGCGCGCCCGCGCGCCGCCGCCGACC
>JBDHVF010000836.1:0-3961 GCA_039809605.1 Polyangiales bacterium
TGCGCGGGTGGGGGCTCCGCGAAGCTGCGTGCCTGCGCGGGTGGGGGCTCCGCGAAGCTGCGTGCCTGCGCGGGTGGAGGGACACGTCGCACACGCGAAAGCGGCAAACTTGACGTGAAGTTGGTATCAGCTCCCACACATCCCCGGCTGCGCGCCGCGCACCGTCGCGGGCTGGATGACCGCGCGCACGCCCGTGAAGCCCATGCCCAGCCCGATGGAGCCGTTCGGCAGGCGGCACCCCTCGGGGTCGCCGAGGGGGTCCTGCATGTCGACGAACGACTGGAGCAGCGCGTTGACGAAGCTCGGCGAGACGCCCTCGGGGATCATCGGGCGCAGCGCCTCGGTGATCGGCAGCAGCGGCGTGGCCCCGCCGAGGTTGCCGCGCGCGGCCGCGTCCGCCGACAGGTCGAAGCGGAGCTGCGTTCGGAAGAACCCGAGGTGCACCGCGGCGCCGCCGAGGGGCAGGGCGAAATCGAGGTCGGGGTCGAGCGTCGAGCCCGTCGAGAGCGTCATCACGCGCCCCCGCACGATGCGTGCGTTGAAGCGGTAGCGCGCCCGCGCGAGGTCGCCCGCGACGGTGAGCGAGGCGTCGTCGACCGCGTAGGGGTTGCCGGGCGTCCCCACGTCGCGACAGCTCGCGAACATGGGCCTCGCGACGGTGTACACACGCACGGTCACCTGGTCGTCGTCGAGGTCGGGCCCGGGCGCCCCGTCGACGCCCGACAGGCGCACGAGGATGGTCATGCGCCCCGACGACACGACCTCGTGGAGGGCGCTCCGCACGTCGGCGCCGACGGAGCCGAGCGTGTTGGCGATGTCGGGGAGCTGGTTGTCGACGCCGCCCGCGCACGTCGCTCCGCCGTGGGCCATTCCGACGGCGCACGCGCCCATGTTCTGATCGGGGTCGAGGGTCGAGAAGAAGTCGCCGTGGTTGCACTCCGAGGGGTCGCCGGCCGCGGGGCCGGTGAAGCGCCCGTCGAGGTTGAAGCCCGCGATGCCCGCCGCGACGGTCCGCGGGTCGGGCGTCTCGCCCATCACGGGCGGGTCGACGACGAGGTCGGTGAGCACGAAGTCGTAGGTGGGCCCGACGATCCCGCCGTCTTCGAGGTCGGGCACGTCGCGCGGCACTCGCGCGCGGTCGGGCGCCGCGTCGGCGACGTCGGGCGGCGCGTCGACGGGCGCGTCGGGCGTGACGTCGCTCGCCACGTCAGAGGTGGCGTCAGGCGTCGCGTCAGGTGCCGCGAGGTCGTCGACGCTCGAAGCGTCGGAGGCGTCTCGCGCGGCGCCGCTGGGAGGCTCGGTCGAGCACGCGCCGACGACGAGCGCCACGCACACGAAGGAGAGGAAGGAACGAGTCGGGCCCATGGCGCGGACCGTATCACACGGCCCCGGCGCCCCGTCGGCGACGCGCTCGCGGCGGTGGTCCGACGCGCCACCCGCACCAGGCGCGTCGGGCCACCGTTGTCGTGCTAACCCCTCGGTGGGGTCGCGGGCGCGTCGAGGGTGGCCGTGGGGGCGCCCGCCTCGGGCGGCGGCATCGCCTGCTCGCCGCGGTACACGAACGCGTAGACCGTGGGCAGCACGAAGAGCGTGAGGAAGGTCGCGCTCACGAGCCCGCCGATGACCACGGTGGCGAGGGGGCGCTGCACCTCGGCGCCGGCCGTGGTCGAGAGCGCCATGGGGAGGAAGCCCAGCGCCGCGACGGTGGCCGTCATCACCACGGCGCGCATGCGGCTCTCGGCCGCCGTGCGCGCGGCCTCGAGGGGGCGGCGCCCCTCGGCGCGCAGCTTCTTGACCGTCGAGAGGAGCACCACGCCGTTGAGCACGGCGATGCCGAAGAGGGCGATGAACCCGACGCCCGCGCTGATCGAGAGGGGCATCGACCGGAGCCTGAGCAGCAGCACGCCCCCGACGGCCGCGAAGGGCACGTTGAGAAAGATCAGGAGCGCGGGCTTGAGCTCGCCGAAGGCCATGTAGAGCAGCATGAAGATCAGCCCGAGGGCGAGCGGCACGGCGAACGCGAGGCGCTGGGTGGCGGCCTTGAGGGTTTCGAACTGGCCGCCCCAGTGCACGACGTAGCCGGGCGGCATGGGCACCCGCGCGCGCACGCGGGCCTCGGCGTCGCCGACGAACGACGTGAGGTCGCGCCCGCGCACGTTGGCCTCGACGACGGTGCGGCGGCGCACGGCCTCGCGGCTCACGCTCGCGGGCGAGTCGACCACGCGCACGCTCGCGATCTGGCCGAGGGGCACGAGCGGCCCCGCGCCGCCGCTCACGGGCAGCCGGCGGATCTGGTCGACGTCGTCGCGCAGCGCCGCGGGCACGCGCACCTGGAGCCGGTAGCGCCGCTCGCCCTCGTAGATCTCTCCGACGCCGCGGCCGCCGAGGGCCTCGATGGCGTCGAGCGCGTCGCGCACCGCGACGTTGTAGCGGGAGGCCGCGAGGCGGTCGATGGCGACCTCGAGCGTCGGCAGGCCCGCGAGCTGCTCGCCGCGCACGTCGGCGGCGCCCGGCACCTCGCGCACCGCGCGCTGCACCGCGAGGCTCAGGCGCTCGAGCGTCGCGAGGTCGTCGCCGTAGATCGTGATGGCCACGTCGGAGCGCGCGCCGCTGATGAGCTCGGCCATGCGCAGCTCGATCGGCTGCGAGAACGAGAAGCCCATGCCCGGCAGGGCCGCCGAGAGGCGCGCGGACATGCGCTCGACGAGCTCCTCGCGGGTGCGGGCGGTGCGCCACTCGCTCGGGGGCCGGAGCGTGACGAGGGCGTCGGAGAGCTCGACGCCCATGGGGTCGGTCGCAACCTCGCCGCGGCCCGTCTTCGAGACGACCGTGCGCACCTCGGGGAACTCCCGCATCACCCTTTCGAAGCGCGTCGAGCCCGCGACGCTCTCCTCGAGCGACACGCTCGGCAGGCGCACGATCTGGACGGCCAGCGCGCCCTCGTCGAGCCTGGGGACGAACTCGGCGCCCATCGTCGATGCCACCGCGCCCGCGAGGGCGAGCAGCGCCAGGGCGGCGGCGATCACCGCGCGGGGGTGCGTCATCGTGCGCGCGAGCAGCCGGGGGTAGAAGCCGTGGAGCAGCCGCACGAGGAGGGGCTCGCGCTCCTCGGTGCGCTGGCGCATGAGCGAGGCCACGAGCACGGGCACGAAGGTGAGCGAGGCCACGAAGGCCCCCGCGAGCGCGAAGAGCACCGTGATGGCCATGGGCCTGAACATCTTGCCCTCGACGCCCGCGAGCGTGAGGATGGGCACGTAGACCAGCACGATGATGGCCTCGCCGAAGAGGGCGGCGCGGCGCACGTCGAGGGTCGACGCGAGCACCACCTCGGCGGCGCGGGCGTAGCTCAGGGGCCGCCGGCCCTGCGCGGCGAGGGCCATGTGCACCACAGCGTTCTCGACGACGATGATCGAGCCGTCGACGACGATGCCGAAGTCGATGGCCCCGAGGCTCATGAGGTTGCCGCTGAGCCCGAGCGCGTGCATGCCCGTGAAGGCCACGAGCATCGCGAAGGGGATGGCCGCCGCGACGATGAGCCCGCCGCGCAGGCTGCCGAGCAGCAGGAAGAGCACCGCGACGACGAAGAGCGCGCCCTCGGCGAGGTTCTTCGCCACGGTGCGGATCGTGCGGTTGACGAGCTCGGCGCGGTCGTAGAAGACCTCGATGCGCACGCCCGGCGGGAGCGACGGCGCGATGTGGCGCACGCGCGCCTTGACGCTCTCGACGACGGTGCGGCCGTTGGCGCCCGTGAGCATCATCACGATGCCCGTGACGGCCTCGCCGCGGCCGTCGCGCGTGACGGCGCCCTGGCGGATCATCGGGGCGAGGTGCACGCGCGCCACGTCGCGCACGCGCAGGGGCACGCCCTCGACGCGGGTCTTGACGAGCACGTCGCCGATCTCGTCGAGGCTCTGGATGCGCCCCTCGCCGCGCACGAGGAGCTGCTCGCCGGAGCGAACGA
>JBDHVF010000837.1:0-3961 GCA_039809605.1 Polyangiales bacterium
GCCGCGCTCCGTCGTGCCGCGAACTCGGCGCCCGCGGGGCCCCGACGATAGACTCCGCGCGTGACGCCCCGAACCGACGCCCACCACGACGCGATGCTCACCCGCGTGCGACAGATCTGCTTCGACTTCGCGGGAACGGGCGAGAAGCTCTCGCACGGCGCGCCCTTCTTTCACGTG
The DNA here is from genome assembly GCA_039809605.1 of Polyangiales bacterium. Lineage (GTDB taxonomy): Bacteria > Myxococcota_A > Polyangia > Polyangiales > CAISKJ01. Next base: position 178 of record JBDHVF010000837.1, read on the forward strand.
CGAGGAAGGGGCTTCCTGATGTTCGCGAGCGACCACCACGGCAGCGGCGAGGTCGCGGCGTGGTGCAAGGCCGAGCCCGACGCGCAGAAGCGGCTCGTGAAGGCCAGGCCCGATGTGTATTTCGTGCCCCCGTACGTGGGGGTGAAGGGCTGGGTCGGCGTGCGCCTCGACCCGGCGAAGACCGACTTCGAAGCGCTCGCGATCCTCGTCGAGGAGGCGTGGCGCTCGGTGGTTCCGAAGGGCCTCTTGAGCGCGGAGCCCGCGCCCCCGCCGGAGCCGCTGGTGTACCCGACGACGGACCCCGAGGTGGCGCGCGACGCGCTCGAGAAGCTCAAGGCGATCTGCGAGGCGCTGCCCGCGACGGCGGTCGAAGAGGGGGCGGGCGGGGCGACGTTCCGCGTGGCGAAGAAGCCCTACGCGTACCTGCTCGACAACCACCACCGCGACGGCATCGTGAGCGTGTGCTTCCGCAGCGCCGAGGGAGCGGCGCTCGTGAGCCAGGCGCCGAAGCGGTACTACCTCCCGCAGTACATCGGCGCGAAGGGCTGGGTCGCGATGCGCGTCGACGCGAAGAAGGTCGCGTGGAAGAGCGTCGCCCGCCACGTCACCGAGAGCTACCGGGCCGTCGCGCCGAAGCGGGCGAGGTGAAAGGGGCGCACGCCCGACGGCGTGACGCTCACGAGCGGGAGGCGCCGCAGGGAACTCCAGGCAAGAGGAAAACAGAGACTCCACGTCCGGCAAAGGTGTGCGGGCTCCGCTGATCCATCGATGTATCCCCGGCGCCTCCCGACGACTGCCGACGATACAAGTCTGTATCTCCGGCGCCCCCCCGGCCTGCGAGCATGTGGCCTGCGCGACCTCGAACTCGCGCAACTGCGCAGGCGCCTCTTCGCTCTCAGCGTCGGACCCCCCAAAAGGTGAAACCCCCGGTGCCCTTGTTCAGAGCACCGGGGGTTCCGGTAGCGACCCCAATGGGATTTGAACCCATGTTACCGACGTGAGAGGCCGATGTCCTAACCACTAGACGATGGGGCCACTGTGTAACGATGATGAATGGCGCCTCTCTATGCCATCCTCACCGGCTCGGGGACTAGGATTCGAACCTAGATAGACGGAGCCAGAATCCGTCGTCCTGCCATTAGACGATCCCCGAATCGGTATTGTCGCGTCAGGGGCCACGGAAGCTACTCGCTCACCCCCTACGTGTCAACCAAAAATCTTCGGACCGTGATTTCTTCTCTCTGCCCTTGAAAGCAAGGGTTTTCGCGCGATCAGCCGCCCGTCGGGGCCGCGTCGGAGGCCGCCGGGGGCACCCTCGACGGAGGCGCCGCGGGGGCGATGTTGAGCACCCGGCGGAGCCACGCGTCGAGGCGGTCCCATCGCTCGGGGGCGGCGTTGCAGAGCGAGACGCCGTGCGCGCTCGCGCCCGCGAAGACCTCGGCCTCGACGTTGGGCAGGTTGCCCGGCGCGAGCTCGGGCACGGCGTCTGCGCTCTGGGGGTCGCCCGCGCCCGCGAACATGAGCAGCGGGCGGCGCGAGGCGAGGTAGCGGCGCATGGGCTCGCGCAGGTCGAGCCCGTGGTACGCGAGGCCCGGAGAGAGCAGCGCCACCGCGTCGATCTCCGCGCCCGCGGGGAGGGCGTAGGGGCCGAGGCTCCCCGTGGCCGCGAGCATGGCCGCGGTGCCGCCGATGCTCGAGCCCACCACCGCCACGCGCAGCGCGCCGGCCGTGCGGAGGTACTGCACCGCGGCCACCACGTCGAGCGCCGCGCCCGCCCAGCGCTCGCGGTCGGTGCCGAACGACTCCCACGTCACGCGCTCGTCGCGCGGTCCCGTGGTGCTGTCGCCGTGCCCCCGGAGGTCGATCGCGAGCGTGGTCACCGCGCGGCCCGACTGGAGCTTCGCCATCAGCCCCGACCACTCGTGGCGGTTCGAACCGAGCTGGTGCACCAGCACCACCGCGGTCGACGGGTCGGCGCCCGTCACGAGCGTGGCCGTGGGGCGCCAGCCGTCGAGCGTGGGCGCGAGCTGCACGGTCACGGGCGCCGGGCGCGACGGGGCGTGCGCGTCGGCCGCGGCGTCGGGCCGGGCCGGCGTCTTGGGCCTGCACGACGCGAGGAGGAGGATCGCCAGCGCGGGGGCCGCGTTCGTTCGCATGGGTCGCGAAGTCTATCGCATCTCGCGGCCGGCGCCCGAGGGCTGTATCGTGCCACCCCCATGGCACGTACCGCGGCGGCGATCGTGATCGGCAACGAGATCTTGAGCGGCAAGGTGCAGGACGCCAACACCGCCACGCTGGCGCGCGAGCTGCGCACGCTCGGCGTCGAGCTGCGGCGCGTGGTGGTGGTGCCCGACGAGGTGCCGCTCATCGCCGCCGAGGTCAACGCCCTGCGCCACGCCTACGACCTGGTGTTCACCTCGGGCGGCGTCGGCCCCACCCACGACGACGTCACCGTCGAGGGCCTCGCGCGCGCCCTGGGCCGGCGCGTGGTGCGCAGCCCCGAGGTCGAGGCCCTCCTGCGCGCCCACTACGGCGAGCGCTGCACCGAGGGCCACCTGCGCATGGCCGACGTGGTCGAGGGCACCGAGCTCTACGGCGGCGGAGACCCGCGCTGGCCCACCATGGTGCTCGGCAACGTGTACGTGCTCCCCGGCGTGCCCGAGATCTTTCGCTTCAAGCTCGAGGGGCTGCGCGAGCGGCTGCGCGGCGGCGACGCGCCCTTCGTGCTGCGCAGCGTGTACACCGCGCTCGACGAGGGCGAGCTCAAGCCCTCGATCGACGCCGTGGTCGAGCGCTACCCCGACGTCTCGGTGGGCAGCTACCCCCGCTGGCGCGACCCCGAGTACAGCGTGCGCGTGACCTTCGACGGGCGCGACGCCGAGCGCGTGCGCGAGGCCGCCGACGCCTTCGCGGCCATGCTCGCGCCGGGCGCCGTCACGCGGGTGGAGTAGTCACCGACTCATCGCGCGGCGGCGCAGGGGAGGCGCTCGCGGCGGGCGTTCCGAAGAGGCCCGCGTCGCCCGCGATGACCGCCTCGTTGCGCAGGCGCCACGCGCCGTCGGTCGACTCCCACGCCTCCTCGACCACGCTCTCGCGCAGGTCGGTGCTGTCGGTGCCGCGGGTCCACACCACGCGCAGCCGCGCGGTGCTGCGCGACGACGAGGTGCGCAGCGACTCGACCTCGATGTCCATCACGTGCACGACCGCGCCCCAGCCCCGGTGGTGCTGCACGAACGCGTCGCGGATCGACGGCATCACCGACGCCTCGGCCACGGGCAGGCGCCCCCAGCGCAGGTCGTCGTGAAAGATCGCCGCGGCCTCGTCGAAGCTCTGCCGCGTCGTGGCGTTGCACGCGGCGAGGGCGACGACGAGGGGCAGCGCGAGGGCGAGGCGCGGGGTGCGATGGCTCACGCGCGCACGCTAGATCACCGCGGCGCGCGGGGCGCAATTTCGTGCAAGAGTCAGTTGGGCATGACCTCGACGAGCGCGCGCACCTCGGTCTCGAGGGTCTCGCCGTCGACGCGCGCCGCCGCGAGGCGCTGGTCGGTCAGGCCCGCGGCGCGGGCGAAGCGCTCGGCGGCGGCCGCGTGGATGCGCTCGAGCGCCTCGACGTGCTGCTCGATGCGCCGGTCGAGCACGGGCACGGCCCCGACGCCCGCGCTCGCCATCGAGGCCCGCTGCGCGGCGATGTCGGCCAGCGCGCGCCACGCGAGCTCGACGCGCGACGCCGTCGCCTCCGCGAGCGCCTCGACCGAGGGCGACGCCCGCACGCGCCGCCGCAGCG
>JBDHVF010000838.1:0-3956 GCA_039809605.1 Polyangiales bacterium
GGCGCGGAGCTCCTGAAATCAGCGCAGGTCGCCACGTCGACCCCGCCAGATCGGTGCCGCTGCTGTCGAAGCCGGGATTAGCCCTCGCAGCGCGAGGGCCCCTGCGAGACGCAGGCAGCCCATCACCTCGTTTCAATACGCTCAGCCACGCCCTCGCTCCGCGGGGGCGGGGCGCGCGGCAGCGAGGGTGGGGGCTCCGCGGGGGCGGGGCGCGCGGCAGCGAGGGTGGGGGCTCCGCGAAGCTGCGTGCCTGCGCGGGTGGGGGGCACGTCGCACACGTGAAAGCGGCAAACTTGACGTGAAGTTGGTATCACCGGCCCGGCAGCCACCCATACGCCGCGAGGACCTCGCGCAGCCTCGGGTCGTCGGCCGAGAGCGGCGGGAGCCACTCGCCCACGTAGGTGCGCCGCCACCACGCGCGGTCGCCGAGCGGCGCGAAGCGGTAGCGCCAGAAGGTCGCGCGCACGTACCTCGGAGGCCCCTCGGGGAAGGGGTCGCCCGCGAAGAGCCCCAGCGTCGCGCGGTCGTGGTGAAGGAGCTTCCACACGAGGTGCAGCGTCCAGGGGGCGTCTTCGGGGCCTCCCATGGCGGCGAACCAGATCTGCCAGTCGAGGCGCGGCTGGTAGGGCGACACCACGCAGGGTCTTCGGTACACGTCTCCTGGCTTGCACGGGAACTCGTACGCCCTCCATCGCGCGCCCGCCCCCGGCGTCGCGTCGCGCGTGCCCTCGAAGACGATCTCGTAACGCGCGCGCCCCACCGAGCCGAAGGCCCCGTAGGTGTTCACCAGCGCGAGCGGGTCGAAGCTGGTGTTCATCACCTGCGACCGCGACGTGAGGTTCATCACCGGGCCGACGCTCAAGATCGCCACGACCACCGCGAGCGCCCACGCGGCCACCGTCGCGGCCCGCGTGGGCGGGTCTTCGCCGCGCGCCCGCGCGACGAGCCGTCGCGGCAGCACCCGTGTCCACAGCGCGTCGTCGAAGCACGCGAGCGCGGGCACCAGCGTGAGCCAGTTCAGGAACGACAGGTTGCCGCTCAGGATCAGCGCGACCTGGAAGGCCACGATCATCGCCGCGCCCGCGTGGCGCACGGGGCGCGGGCCGAGCAGCATGAGCGGCGCCGCGAGCTCGCACACGTGGTTGAAGACCACGCCCGCCGCGTGGAGCCAGTGCGGCAGCGCGTGCCAGAGCGGCGAGAGGGGGTTGGGGATGGGCTGCGTCTCGTAGTGGAAGTCGAGGCACGTGAGCGCGCGCCAGCAGGCGTCTCCGCGGAGCTTGATGAGCCCCGCGCCGAGCATCACGCGCAGCGCGAGCCACCGGAAGAGCCACACCACCACCCCCACGGGCGCGCGCTTCGGGAAGGGCCTCGGGTCGACCGCGGGCGCGAGAAAGATCGCGAGGAAGCCCGTCTCGCAGAGCTGGATCTCCCACCCGTAGCCGTACCAGACCTGCCCGATGTGCACGTACGAGAGGTAGAGCGCCCACAGGAGCGCGAGCAGGATCACGTCGGCGAAGCCCGCGAGCACCAGCGCCGACCCCGCCACGCCCGCCCACGCGAGGCCCACGAGCAGCCCGTCGGAGGCGTCGAGCCAGAAGAGGCTCGGGTGGTGCGCGAAGGCCGCCCCGCGCGACCCCTCGCGCAGCGCCACGCGGGCGAGGTAGTCGCGCGCCGGGGTGAGCCCGCGCGAGCCCACGAGCGGGAGCACCTGCCGCGCGAGCGAGACGTACGCCGCGAGGTAGACGACGCCCAGCGCGCGCAGCACCACGAAGCGCGTGAGGCGCCAGGTGGGCGGCGGCCCGAGGCGTCTCCGAAGCCTCGCGATGCGAGGCCACGCGCTGAGTTCGACGGCGAGCTCCTCGTCGGGCATACGGGAGACAGGGTAGGGCCGCGGGCGCGCGACCGGGACTGGCGCCCGCTACGCCGTCACCGCGACCGTCTCGGCGACCGCGGCGGGCTCCTCGCGCGCGGGCGCGGCGGCCTCGCGGCAGGCGCCGTCGACGTAGCGCCCGACCAGCTCGGTGAGCACCGCGGCGCTCACCGCGTTCGCCACCGCGGCCACGCCCGGCACGAACGCGAACGCGAGGTTCGCCACGGCGCGCGCGCCGAGCCCCCCCGCGATGGCCGCGCCGACCTTGCGCCACGGCACCTGCGCGGGCCCGAGGCCGTGCGCGCGGCCGATCGCCGTCGCCATGCCCGCGTACACGGGCACCAGCACGAGCTCGTCGGCCAGCGGGATCGGCGATAGCACCACGCCCAGCCCCGTCGCCGTGAGGCCCGTCATGCGGATCGTCACCCGGACCCTGCCGCTCGTCTCACCGCTCATGTCACACGCTCCCCCCTGGCGCCGACGAGCAGCGGGCGCAGCGCCGCCACGCCCGCGAGCACCGTCGTGCCGTTGTTGACCAGCGCCGCGGCCGCGGGGTTGAGGAGCCCCAGCGCGCCGAGCGCGAGCGCCACCGCGTTGGGCGCCACCACCATCGCCACGCTCGATCGCACGCCCGCCACCGCGCGGTCGGCCAGCGCGAAGGCCTCGGGCAGCTTCGAGAGCCCGCCGTCGAGCAGCACCACGTCGGCCGTCTCGATCGCCGCCTCGGTGCCGCCGTGCAGCGACACGCCCACGTCGGCCACCGCCAGCGCGGGCGCGTCGTTGATGCCGTCGCCCACCATCGCCACCGTGCGCCCGCCCGACTGGAGCTCGCGCACGTACGCGGCCTTGTCCTCGGGCAAAAGCTCCCCGGCCGCCTCGGAGACGCCGAGCTCGCGCGCCACCGCCTCGACCGCCGCGCGCGCGTCGCCCGACATCAGCGCCACCTTGCGCCGCCCGCCCGCCTCGAGCGCGCGCACCACCGCCGCGCTCTCGGGGCGCGGGCGGTCGCGCAGGGCCATCACGCCCACGACCTCTCCGTCGACGGCCACGATCAGCGCCGACGCGCCGTGCGACTGCACCCGCCGCGCGGGCAGCTCGGCGCGCCCCGCGGCGACGCCCACGCGGCGCATGAACCTCGCGCTGCCCACGTGCACCGCGCGCCCGGTCACCCTCGCCTCGAGGCCCATGCCGATCACGCAGCGCTCGCTGCCCACCTCGACCTCGCGCGCGGCCACGCCTTCGAGCATCGCGTGACGGCGCACCGCCTCGGCGATCGGGTGGTGCTGCCGCGCCTCGGCGCCCGCCGCGAGCGCGAGCACCTCGCCCGCGGACATCGACCCCACGGCCGCGAGCTCGACCACCTCGGGGTGGCCGTGCGTGAGCGTGCCGGTCTTGTCGAAGACCACCACGTCGGCGCGGGCGAGGCGCTCGAGGTACTGCGCGCCCTTCACCAGCACGCCGCGGCGCGCGGCGGCGGCCATCGAGGCCAGCGCGCTCGTGGGCACCACGATGCGCAGCCCCGTGCCGAAGTCGGTGATGAGCACGCTCGTCGCGCGCTCGACCTGCCCCGCGAGCATCGCCGCGCCGCCCGCGAGCCCGAAGGTCGGCAGCACCACGCGGTCGGCCATGCGCTCGGCGTCGCGCTGCAACGTCATGGGCTTGGCGCCCGCGCTCTCGAGGATGCGGACGATGCGCGCCGCGGTCGTGTCGTCGCCCGCGCGCTCGACCTCGACCACCACCTGCCCCTCGGTCACCACGCTCGCCGCGAGCACGCGGTCGCCCTCGCGGCGGGCCTTGGGAGACGACTCCCCCGTAAGCGCCTTCTCGTCGACCAGGGCCTCGCCGCGCACCACGCGCCCGTCGGCCGCCACGCTCGCGCCCGCGTCGACCACCACCAGATCACCGCGGCGCAGGCGCTCGACGGGCACGCGCTCCATGCGGCCGTCGACGAGCCGCCACGCCTCGCGCGCGCCGAGCGACGCGACCTTCGAGAGCGCCGTGCGGGCTTGATCGGAGGTGTGCGCGAGCAGCAGGTCGCCGAGGCCCAGCAGCCACGTGATGAACGCGCCCGTCGCGGGCTGGCCCG
>JBDHVF010000839.1:0-3939 GCA_039809605.1 Polyangiales bacterium
CGTTCAGTACGACCAGCACATGAGCTCCACGCGGGCCGAGGTGGCGTCGCACGCGACGACCGTCGCGGGCGTCACGGCCGCCGGCGTCGCCGCCGTCGAAGAGGCTCACCTCACGCGCATGCTCGGCCACATGGGCGACATGCGCGGCGACGTGCGGCAGATGATGAGCTGCGGCTCGATGGACGGCGCGTCGATGATGGGCGCGATGGACGACATGGAGCGCGAGTGCCGGGCGCACCGCAGCGCGATGGCGGCCGCCGTCGGCGACGAGGCGATGCGCGCGGAGGAGAGTCGTCACCAGCAGGCGATGGGCGGCATGATGGATCGCATGCGGATGCACAGCCAGACGATGATGTCCGCGAGCGGCGGGATGGGCTGCGGCCATTGAGGGCGCTCCCGGAGCTCGATCGCGCGGCGCCGAGAGGTTGTCGAGCGCACCGTGAAGGCGATGTGACCACCCTGGTCACAGTCGTGCGCGCGGGCTCGCCGTGATAGCAGAGGCCGTCGCACGGCATTCGCGATGGCACACACCTGTCCTCGATGCGGGGCTGGGCTCCCACCCCAACGCTCTCCGAGTGAACGCGAGGCGTCGGCCTCCGTCGGTCGCGAGGACCCCGCGCATGCCTTCGTCCCCGCGTCGCCCGCGCCTTCGCGGGGCTCGGCGCTGAAGTGGCTCCTCCTGCTCGCGTTCTTCACCGCGGGCGCGTGCACCGGGGCGTGGGCCGCGGCGCACCTTCGCTGCGTCTGGTGCTCTCGAGCGCTGCGGGGCGGCGCCCCTGTGACCGCGGCGGTCTCAGTTTCTGTGACGTGCTCTCTCGTGCAGACTTCGCCGTGAGCGTCGCGGATCGTCGGTACACCCGACGGCGATGTGCGATGGGCGAGGCATCTCGCACGCCGCGACCTCACTCAGCCCACGATCGAAGTTCCGAGGAGAGACCACGATGAGACTCGTTGTTGCAACGCTCACGTTCGCCGCGCTCGCGGGCTGCGGTTCGAACGGCGGCTCGGGCTCGCCGGCTCCAGGCGCCGACGCGGCGGCCACCCCCGACGCGTCGGTGACGTCGGACACGCCGGCAGCGACCGACGCGCGCGCGTCGACGAACATGTACCCGCCGGGGCCCTACGGCTCGCGCACCTGCGCGCGCTTCGAGCCCTTCACGCTCAACCGCTGCGACGGCACGCCCTGGAGCTTCGCCCAGGACGACTTCTTCACCTCGACGGCGACGGTCGTGATCATCGGCGCGGTCTGGTGTGTGCCCTGCCAGATGGAGGCGCGACAGATCGAGAGCGAGCTCGGTCCCTATCGCGAGCGCGGCGTTCGCATCGTGCAGATCCTCGTGCAGAACGCCGACCGCACGGCCATCACGTCGGGGCCGTGCCAGGCGTGGGTCGATCGCTACCAGCTCCAGATCCCCGAGCTCATGGACCCGCAGCAGACGCTCCAGCCGTACTACCCGGGTCTGGCGTTCCCGGGCAACATCATCGTCGACCGCAACGGGCGGATCCGCTACCGCGCCTACGGCACCGAGGCCGGGCTCACGGCCATCAAGGGCGCGCTCGACGAGGTGCTCGCCGCGCCCGACACCTGCACCCAGTAGAGGTCGACGGCGCGAGCGATCTCGAAGCCCGCCCATCGGTCGTGGCAGCAGCGGGTCCACCACCATCGCGCATCACGTCGACGAGGCTCCCGACGTAGAGGTCGTCCGCGTGGGAGTTGCCGAGGTGCGAGGCGCGCACGAAGAGAGCGTGTGGCATCGGCGTGCCAGCCCAGGGACCTCGCCTGTCACAGGAGCGCTCGCCGTGTCAGTCAGTCGATCCTCCGGCAGAGGGTGACGGACGGGTGCTGCACGCAATGGTAGATGGCCTCGCCGCCGCAGCCGCGGAACGCATAGGTCGACGGGTTGCGTCCCACGAGCGGCACCTGCGCGAGGCGCTCGTCGGCGCAGCGCAGGTCTTCGGATGCTCGAAGCCTCGCGGTTCGGTACGCGGTCCACGGCGAGCACGCCGCGGTCAGGCTCGCGCACACGATGAAGAAGCCGAAGGGACGATCCATGACGTGCTCCAGGGGTTCGGAGTCTCTGCGATCTCACTCTCGCGCGCACCACTTCGACTATGGCGGTGAGCGCCCGCTCCCGTAGGCGTGGAGCACGTACTGCTGCACCATCCTGTGGGTGTTGAAGTACGACGCGTTGAGCGCGATGGCGTGCTGCATCACGGTGATCCAACGGTCGCGAGCGTCGTGGTAGAGCGGCAGGATCACCTCCGCGAGCTTGTCGTAGAGGTCGCGCGCGTCGACCTCGTCGGGGTCGTCGCCGGGCGCCACCTCGAGCGGGCCGACCGCCCAGCCCGTGACGCCCTCGACGTGCCCCTCGAGCCACCATCCGTCGAGCACGCTCAGCGAGGGGACGCCGTTGTGGGCAGCTTTCATCCCGGAGGTGCCCGAGGCCTCCTGCCGTCGCGCGGGGGTGTTGAGCCACAGGTCGCAGCCGCCCACGAGCAGGTGCGCGAGCGCGAGGTCGTAGTCCGCGAGGTAGACCACGGGGACGTCCTCCCGGAGGGCGTGCGCGGCGGCGTGCACCTCGCGGATCAGCGCCTTGCCCGGCGCATCCTGCGGGTGGGCCTTGCCCGCGAAGACGAATTGAAGCCGCTGGCGCCGCACGATCGCTCTCAAGCGCTCCGGGTCTTTCAGCACCAGCGAGGTGCGCTTGTAGGCGGTCGCGCGGCGCGCGACGCCGATCGTGCAGACGTCTGGCGCGAGAGCCCGTCCAGTCCGCGCATGGATCGCTTCGAGCAGCGAGGCCTTCGCGGCGACGTGCGCCTGCCAGACCGCCTCCGCGGGGAGCCCGATCGCGTTGCGCAGGAGCGCAGGATCGTCGTCCCACCCGGGCAAATACGCGTCGAACAGCGCGCGAAATGCCGGCGTGGCCCAGGTCTGCGAGTGGACGCCGTTGGTGATCCGGTGGATCGCGTAGCCCGGGAACATCGACGTGGCGACCTCGCGATGACGCGCGGCGACGCCGTTGACGTAGCCGCTCAGGTTCAGCGCCAGCCGGCTCATGTCGAGCCCGGCGTCGCTCTCCAGCATGTCTCGCACCGCCGAGGCACCGCCGCGCCCAGGACCCGCTCTGCGAGCTCGCGGTCGAAGCGGTCATGCCCCGCGGGCACCGGGGTGTGGGTCGTGAACACGCAGCGGGCGCGCACGGCGGCGAAGTCCCACGTTACGTCCTGCGGGCCGTGCGTCTCGCGCAGGAGCTCGAGGGCGGCGAGCGCCGCGTGGCCCTCGTTGAGGTGGACCCGTTCGATCCCCACGTACCCGAGCGCGCGCAGCAGCCGTAGGCCGCCGATGCCGAGCACGATCTCCTGGGCGAGCCGGTATCGCGCGTCGCCGCCGTAGAGCAGGTCGGTGAGCGCGCGGTCGATCGGGGCGTTCTCCTCGCGCGCCGTGTCGAGCAGAACGACCGGCACCGTGAATCCGTCTGCGCCGACGACGAGGTGCTGCCAGGCGCCGACCACCACGGGCCGACCCTCGATTTCGACCTGCGCCGTCGCGGGGCACGGCGAGAGCCTGCGCTCGGGCGACCACGTCGCGGGCTCCTCACGTTGCGCCCCTGCCTCGTCGAGTTCCTGTCGAAAGTAGCCCTTGCGATGGACCAGCGAGACCGCGACCAGCGGCACGCGCAGATCCGCCGCCGAGCGAATCATGTCGCCCGCCAGCACCCCGAGCCCGCCGCTGTAGGTCGGCAGGTCCGTCTCCAGCGCGATCTCCATCGAGAAGTAGGCGATGCGCCGGGTCTGCGGCGGCGGCTGGTCCTCCTTCGGCGGGAGTTGATCGAGATAGAAGCGCGGTCGTCGCAGGAACTCCTCCTGGCAGAACGCCGAACAGAACCAGTGCTCCACGCCCTCGAACGATGACGCGTGTTGTCCTGCCGCGTCCTTCAC
>JBDHVF010000840.1:0-3936 GCA_039809605.1 Polyangiales bacterium
GGCGCGCGCGCGCACGGGCACCGGGGCGCCGGCCTCGCCCGCCGTGAGCACGCGCACGCGGAAGGGCGCCTCGGCCGCGAGGGCCGCGCGCAAGACCGGCCACTCGCCCTCGCCCTCGCCCTCGGGGCCCGTCACCACCAGCAGGTCGCGGGCGCGCGTGAGGGCCACGTAGAGCAGCCTCCGCGCGTCGTCTTCCTCCGCCGCGTGCGCGCGCCGGCGCAGGTCTCTGAAGCCCTCGGGCACGTCGACGCCGCCCGGCAGCGCCACGAGCCGCCCGCGGTCGTCGAGCAGCACCCGGTCGACGCGCGCGGGCCTGCGCCGCGAGGTCTGCGCGACGAACACCACGGGCCACTCGAGCCCCTTGGCCGCGTGGATCGACATCACGTTCACGCTGCCCGTCACGGCGTCTTCGAGGTCGGCCTCGCTCTCGCGCTGCGCCGCGGCGCGCATGCGGTCGACGTACTGCACGAAGCCCGCGAGGTCGGCCTCGTCGCCGCCGCGCTCCTCGGCCGCCGCGGCGATGCTCAGGAGCTTGTCGACGTTGGCCACGCGCTGCGCGCCGAAGGGCAGCCGCGCCAGCACCGCCGCGTAGCCGCGCTCGGCGAGCGCCTGGCGCAAGACCCCGTGGGGGCCGAGCGTGGGGCCGAAGCGCACGAGCCGCCGGAGCGACGCGCGGGCCTCGTCGAGCCGCGCGCGGTCGTCGGCGTCGAGCGACGCGCGCAGCGACGTGGGCGGGTCGAGGATGTCGTCGAGCCCCGACGCCTCGGCGAAGAGGTTGCCGAGCCCCGCGTCGGAGAGGCCCACGAGCGGGCCGCGGAGCAGGGCCGCGAGGCTCAGGCGGTCGGAGGGCTGCGCCACGAAGCGCAGGAGCACCACGAGGTCGTCGACCTCGCGGCGGTCCCAGAACCCGGGGCCGCCGCGGAGGGTGTAGGGGATGCCGCGCACCTGGAGGGCGCGCTTGATGGGCTCGAGGTGCGACCACGAGGGCACGAGGACGGCGATCTCGTCCATGCGCGGCGCCCGCCAGCCGACGGTCTGACCGTGGCTGGTGGCGAGCTCGGTGATGCGCCTCGCGATGGCGTCGGCCTCGGCGCGGCGCTGGTCGTCGGCGCGCCCCTCGGGCACGAGCAGGAGCTCGGCGCGCGCGGTGGCGTCGCCGATGGCCGTGGCGACGAGCGTGTCGCGCGCGCGGTCGAACATGCCCGTGGCGTGCACGCCCACGCCCGTGAGCAGCGCCTCGGTCACGGGGTTGACGGCCTCGAGCACGCGGTCGAGCGCGCGGAAGCTGTCGGTGAGCTCGAGGCGCTCGCCGCCCGCGTCGGCGAGCTCCTGCTCGGTCGAGAGGAACACCGCCACCTCGGCGCCGCGGAACGCGTAGATCGACTGGCGCGCGTCGCCCACCACGAGGAGCCCGGTGCCCTCGAGCTCCGACGCGGTGAGCGACTGGCCCGGCGCCAGCGCGCGCTCGGCGTCGCGCCGCTCGCGCAGGAGGTACAGGAGGTCGCGCTGCACGCGGTTGGTGTCTTGAAACTCGTCGACGAGCGCCGCGTCGTAGCGGGCCTTGTACTCCCTGCGCAGCGACGGGTGGTCGCGCAGGCCGTCGCGCAAGAGGCGCATGAGGTCGCTGTAGTCGACGCCCGCGCGCTGCCGCTTGGCGCGCTCGTAGCGCCGCTGCGCGTCGGCCGTCACCGCGCGCGCCACCTCGGCGAGCCGCACCGAAACCACCGAGAGGGCGTCTTGCAGGAGCGACGCGACGGCGGCGCGGGCCTCCTCGGCGAGCGGCTCGAGCTTGCGCGTGCGGTTGCGCGCCGGGAGCGCCCCGCGGCCCCGCGCGCGGAGCAGCCGCACGCGCTCGAGCGCGCGCTCGGGCGAGGTCATGGGGGCGAGGTCTTCGACGAGGTGGGCGAGGTCGTAGACGCGCTGCGCGGTGCCGTCGTCGCGCAGCGCGGGCGCCTCGGCGCACGCGGCGGCGAAGCGCGAGAGGGTGTCGGCCGCGATGTACGAGCGCACGTCGGTGGGCTCGACGGCCGGAGCCACCGGGGCGGCGTCGGCGCGCAGGCCGTCTTCGTCGAGCGCGCGCACGAGGTCGGCCACGAGCGTCACGAGCCCGCGGTCGCCGCGCTCGCCGAGCCCGCCGGCCGAACCCATGAGCTCGACGACGGCGCTCACGTCGCGCTGCGCGGCGTCGGAGAGCGCGCCGAGCGCCGCCGCGCGCAGGAGTCGGTCGGCGTCTTCCTCTTCGATCACCCCGAACGCGGGGTCGAGCCCGAGGCCCACCGCGGCCCTCCGCAGGAGCCCCGCCGCGAAGCCGTGGAAGGTGCCCACCTGGGCGCTGCCGAGGCTCCACGCGATGCGCTGCCAGGCCTCGGGCGGGGGCAGCGGGCGGCCGTTCTGCGCGGCGCTGTCGGCGAGGGCGAGCACGCGCGCGACGACCGCGTGGGTGACGCCGCGCATGGCGCCCCAGCGGCGCGCGGCCTCGAGGCGCGCGCGCTCGTCGCTCGACTCGAGCTCGCGCGGCAGGCGCTCGGCGGCGAGCAGGGTGACGGCCTCGGTGATGCGCTCGCGCATCTCGCGGGCGGCCTTCTCGGTGAAGGTCAGGGCCACGATGCGCTCGGGGCCCACGCCCCCGCGGGGCCACACGGCGGGCGACGCGAGGCCGCCCACGAGGTGCAGGTACACCGTGGCGAGCGCCTCGGTCTTGCCGGTGCCCGCCCCCGCGCGCACCACGGCGTTGCGCTCGAACGCGAAGAGCCGTGAACGACCGGGCGAGCCGCGCATGCCGACGTGGGCCGTCATGCCATCACCTCGGGGCCGCGTCGAGCGGCTCGTCGGCGAGTCCGTCGTGCACCTCGACGCGGCAGAGCGAGCGGTACTGGCAGAAGTCGCAGTCGCGCGGGCGCGGCTCGAAGTGCCCCGCGCGCAGGGGCAGCACCACGCGCCGCACGGCGTCTCCGAGCGGGCCCTCGCCCTCGGCGCCGCGGCCCACGGTCTCGTCGACGTCGAGCGCGGGGCCCTTCTTGCGCGGGCGCGAGAGCGACTCTCGCAGCCCGTGCTCGGTCAGGTCGCGGAAGCCCACGTACACCCCGTCGACCGTCGCGGGGTCGCCCTCGACCGCGCCCGCGCGCCGCGCGCGCTCGAGCGCCGCCGCGTACACCACCATCTGGAACTGCGTGTCGAGCGCGCCCTCTTGCAAGCGCTTGCGGAAGCCGTCGCCGCGGCCCGACTTGAACTCCACCACGCGCAGCGCCGCGCCCGCGCGCTCGACGCCGTCGATGCGCCCCTGGATCACCACGGGCTCGGCCCCCTCGACGGGCACCTCGAGCGCGGGCCACTTCTTGCGCGGCCCGAAGGCCACCTCGGTCTCGATCATCTGCCAGCCCGCGGGGTCGCCCATCCGCCGCTCGAGCCAGAGCTCGACCTGCCTGCGGATCGCGCGCAGGTCGGCGTCGAGGAGCGCGCCGTTGAGCCGCGTCTCGCGCACGGTGAACTCCGCGCCCGCGTCGTCGAGGGCCGCGCGCACGGCCATCCACCGCTCGTCGTGCGAGAGGCCGCGGGTGTCTTGCAGGGCCTCCTGGCCCGCCTCGAGGAGCTTGTGGAGCAGGTGCCCGCGGCTCTTGTCGTCGAGCGTCTCGGCCTGGTCGGCGCGCTCGTCGATGCGCAGCACCTCGAGCGCGAAGGCCTTGTACCCGCAGCGCGCGGCGCGCTCGAGGGTGGTGACGGCGAGGGGGCGGCGCGGCCCCGCCCACTCCGCGAGGCGCAGGCGCTCGACGAGGGCCGGGTCGTGGTCGATGCGGCCCGAGTAGCGGTCGCCGCTCGCGTCGGGGCGGGCGAAGAACTCCTGGCGGCCGCGCTCGACCGCGGCGCGGGTCGCCACCGAGCGCAGCGCCTCGCGCACGCCCGCGGGCAGGTGGGCGCCCGCGAGCTCGGCCTCGTCGC
>JBDHVF010000841.1:0-3932 GCA_039809605.1 Polyangiales bacterium
GAGCATCGCGCGCGCCTCGGCGGCGTCGGCGGCGTCGGGGCGGGCGTCGAGGTAGGCCGCGAGGTCGTCGGCCGCGGCCGCGAGGGCGCCGAGGGCGAGCGCGTGCTTCGCGCGGTCGCGGCGGTGCTCGGGCGCGCCCGTGAGGTCGACGAGGCGGTCGCAGGCGACGAGGGCGCTCGCGTGGTCGCCGCGCGCCTCGTGGACGCCCTTGAGGTTGACCAGCATGCGGGCCGCGATGGCGCGCGCGCCCACGGGGGCGAGGTGCTCGGGGCGCACGCGGCCGGGGCCGCCGAGCGTGCGGCGAGAGAGCTCGTCGAGCACCGCGGGCGTCACGATGCGCCCGCCGAAGAAGGGGTCGACGAGCACGCCCGACGCGCCGCCCACGCGCGCGAGAAAGTGACCGGGGAAGCCCACGCCGTCGGCGCGCACGCCGCCCCTGCGGGCGACCGCGATGAGCAGCACGGCGAGGGTGATGGGGATGCCGCGGCGGGTCTCGATCACCGCGTGCAGGTAGCTGTTGCGCGGGTCGTAGTAGTCGTCGTCGTTGCCGCGGAAGCCGAGCTCGTCGAAGAGGTAGGTGCCGAGCACGGCGGCCTGCGAGGTCGCGTCGGGCGCGCGGCGCAGGCGGTCGACGGCGGGCGCGGCGAGGGCGTCGATGCGCGCGAGCCACGCGTCGACGTCGAGCGAGGGGTCGGCGTCGCGCGCGAGCACCAGCGCGACGCGGTCGATGGGGGCGTCGGGCGCCGCCGCGAAGAGCGCGGGCAGGGTGCGAGCCGCGCGCAGGGCCTCGTCGCTCACGGCATCTGGAACGAGGCCACGAGGTCGTCGAAGCGCGCGCGGGCGGCCTCGACCGTGGCGCGCGGGCCCGTCATCTTGAAGAACCACGGGCCCTGGTCGGTCTCGACGATGGCGCCGAGCATCGCCCAGTTCTCCTGGGCGGCGGGCGCCGGGGCGCCGGGCATGCCCATCGCGCCGCCGTAGCGCCCGACGCGCTCGGTCAGGTGCACGCGCAGCCCGTGAACGGTGCGCTGCTGCGTGGGCGGCGGCGGCGTCGCGCCCTCGAACTGCCCCTGCCAGCGCTGGATGTTCTCGTCGACCGACCCCCCCTGGCCCGCGCCGAACCAGAACACGGCGAGCTCCGCGTCGCCCGCGCCGTTCGCGCCGGGGATCACGTACTGCGCGCGTCGCATCGACGACGAGGGCTGCACGCGGCGCCAGCCGACGGGGTCGGTCCAGTGCAGCTCGCGCCCCGAGGGCGCGGGGGCTTCGACCGAGGGTTGACCCACCGAGGGGTGACCCGCGGGCATCGCTCCGATGGGGGGGTGGCCCGCGGGCATCGAGCCCATCGGGGGGTGACCCGGGGGCATCGCGCGCGAGGGCGCCGAGGGCGGAGGCATGGGCGTGGGCTCGGGCGTCGAGTTGCGGCACGCGACCGCGACGAGCGCGATGAGGGCGACTGTGATGTGGCGCATGGGGAGGGCTCGTGGGGCGGTCAGCGCGAGGGCATCGCGAGCGTGGTGGGGGCGATCCAGTAGACGTGACCCTGCTGGTCGTCGGTGAAGAAGAGGCGCCCGTCGGGGGCGAACACGAGGTCGGCGACGCGTCCTTCGTTGGGCGTGCCGCGGCCCCAGCCGCCCATGAACACCGTGGCGGCCTCGCTCGAGAACGCGTGGGTGGTGGGGTTGGCGGGCGCCCAGTTGATGCCCGTGTTCGACCACGAGCCCACCTGCCCGTGCAGCCCGACGAAGAGCCCGTTGGCGTAGGGCGCGGGCCAGTTGCCCTTCTCGAAGTCGTGCCCGAAGGGCGTGTAGCCCACGGGGAAGCCCACCATGCTGGGCGTCACGCCGTCGCACGACACGCGGCCGCCGTTGGCGGGCGACGGGAGCCCGCGGTCGTAGCAGCAGGGGTAGCCGTAGTCCTGGCCCGCTTCGAAGCGGAGGATCTTCTCGTGGCCGGGCGCGGTCCACCCGTCGTCGGTGAGCTCGGCGGCGTAGCACCCCCAGGGCTGGCACCGGATGTACATCGGGTTGCGGAACCCGCGCGCGACGATCTCGCCCGTGAGGGGCGGCGTGGCGTCGGTGGGGGCGTTGCGGACGCGCAGGATCGCGCCGCGGCCGGGGTCGGGGTACGGGCACTGCGACGAGCCGTAGATGCCCATCGAGACGTAGATCCTGCCGTCGGCGCTCGCCGCGAGCGTGTGCGTCCAGCGCTCGGAGTTCATCAGGTTGGCGACGGTCTCGACCGCGGTGCCCGGCGCGATGGCGCGGCTGCCCGCGGCGTAGGCCACGCGGTACGCGCCGTTCTGCAGCGTGTAGTAGAGGTGCCCGTCGTGAAAGAGCAGGCCGTGGACGGTCTGCGTGGTGATGTCGGTCGGGCTGGTGCCGGGCGGCACGTACTGAGCGCGGTCGGCGTAGTGCGTGACGCTGTCGGCGACGCCGTCACGGTTGTCATCGGGCAGCACGACGATCGCGTCGATGCCGGGGCCGGTGCCTCCGGGGCCCGTGGTGCCCGGCGATGCGATGAAGAGGTCGCCCGTGGGCGAGAAGGCCATCACGCGCGCGTGCGGCAGGCGCCCGTAGCGACGGATGCAGAAGCCCTCGGGCAGCGTCACGCCGCGCACCATCGCGTCGGGGCCCATGGGCAGGTCGCACCAGTGGGTGCCGGGCGGCACGTCGATGGGCTGCACGTCGGGCGGCGCGACGTCGGGCGGCGCGTCGGGCGCGTCGATCGGCGGCGTGTCGCCGGGCGTCGCGTCGGGCTGGTCGGAGGGCGTCACGTCGGACGCGTCGGGCACGTTCACGGGCGGCGTGCTCGGGGTGTTCGAGCAGGCCGCGAAGAAAAGCGCGAGCGAAGTGAGCGAGGTCAAGCCGGTGAAGCGACTCATTGGTGCGCCGGGGTTTCTAGCCCATGAGCGCGCCGCTTCGCCAGTGAACACGCCGCGAAATGTCTACGCGCGCAGGGCGCGGGGTGCGCCGCGCGGGCGGGGCGTGCGCGGCGGTGAGCGAAGGTTCATCGGGCGTTCATGGAGCTACCCTCCGCGCACGGGCGGGGCGGCGGACGCCTGCCACCCCTCGCCGAGCGGCACCGCGTCGAGGAAGCGCCGGGTGACCGTCACGCTTCCGCCGCCGAGCGCCGTCGCCCCGAGCTCGTCGCCGAGCCGCGCGTCGACCGCGGGCGAGTGCAGCCGCGCCGCGAGCGCGTGGAGCGCGCCCACGTCGTCGCGCGGGTGCGTGATCGTCCACGTCGAGACGGCGCCGACGTACGCGCCGCCCTCGTCGACGAAGCACTCGACGCGCCGCCCGAGGCCCGCGACGACGACCTTCGGCCTGCGCGCGCGCTCGACGCGGCGTGCGACCGTCGCGGGCAGCGCCGTGAGCGCGAGCCTCGGGTGCGCGTACGTGCGCCCGAGGTAGCGGCACGCGCGCTCGCCCCAGCGGCACCTGTCTCGATCGATCAGGCCCGTGGTGACGAGCGCGGTCTCCGTCGCGGTCGTCGACCACCGCGATCGCGTACGCCTCCGAAGCGGTCATGCTCGCGCGCACCTCGAAGCGCTCGCCGAGGCGCGGCCCCGGCGGGTCGTCGCGCGCGCCGCCGGGCGAGGTGATCGCGCGCCACCACGCGTCGCCCTCGACCGCGGCCTCGCGCCATTGCGCGCGCGACGGGTCGTCGTCGCGGCTCACGAGGCACGGGCCGTCGGCGCCGAGCGCGACGACGCACACGGCGACGTGCGCGTCGGAGAAGAGCCGCGCGGTGCCGGGTGCGTAGAGCGCGCGCACCGCGGGGCCGAGCCTCGCGCGTAGCCGCGCGGCCGAGGGCGCCGAGAGCGCGGCGCGGGGCAGCACCACCGAGGCGCGTCCGCCGGGCCGGCGCAGCGCGTCGGCGATCGCGAGGAAGTGGAACGCCACGTCGGCCGTCGCGCCGAGCTCGGGGTG
>JBDHVF010000842.1:0-3925 GCA_039809605.1 Polyangiales bacterium
GCCGGGCTTCCCCGCGGGCGCGGCCGTGAGCGAGAGCGGCGCGGCGGCGGCGCAGCCGGGCCTCTCGGGCGTGTGGGTGCGCGAGCGCAACGCGTGGCGGCGCTGGTCGCCCGAGTCCCTCGCGGGACGCTTCGCGCAGCTCACCGACCTCACGCCCACGAACGACGCGCGCGCCGTCGCCGCGATGGCGGGCACGCAGGTGCTCGTGCTCGAGCGCCCCCGCCCCGCGCGACGACGGTGACGAGACGCAGGCCCGCGCGCGCGGATACAATCGACGCGCGGGGGCGACGCCCTCGCTGGAGCTCTTGAATGCGACCTGCTTCGATGGCCTTGCTTGCGCTCGTCGCGTGCCTGGGATGCACCGCGGGCGGTGGCGCTCCCCTCGTCGAGATCGACGCCTCGGGTGACGAGCCGCGCGACGACGTCACGCGCCCCGATGCGCCGTCACCCGATGCGCCGTCACCCGATGCGACCTTCGACGCGCCCTCGCTCGACACACCGACACCCGACGCGCCCTCGTTCGACGCGCCCTCGTTCGACGCGCCGACACCCGATGCGCCGCGGCCCGACGCGCCTCCGCCCGACGCACCGCGGCCCGACGCACCTCCACCCGATGCACCGCCGCCCGACGCGCCGCCGCCCGACGCGCCCCCGCCCGATGTGACGACGGTCGACGACGTGCGCTACACGGGCACGTTCGGGAGCGCCACGGGCACGTACACGCTCACGGTCGGCGGCGTCGCGCGGTCGGTGCGGGTGCACGTTCCCCCGCGCGTCACCACGCCCGCGATCGTGATCGCGTTCCACGGAACGGGGGGAGCGGCGTCGGGATTCGAGACCGAGTCGCACGTCGCCGAGGTCTCCGACGAGATGGGCTTCGTCGCGGCCGTGCCGCAGGCGATGGACCTTCAGGGCGACCCCCGCAACGCCGACCACCAGAGCCGCGACCTCGTCGTGCCCATGTGGGACATCGTCGACCGCAACCCCGAGACCAACCGCGACCTCCTGCTCACGCGCGCGATCATCGCCGAGGCGCGCCGCGCGCTGCGCGTCGACCCGCGCCGCGCCTACCTGGTCGGCCACTCGAACGGGGGCTTCTTCGCCTACCACGCCGCAGCCACGATGGCCCCGCGCGTGGCGGCCTTCGCGGCGGGGAGCGCGGGCGTCGTCCGCTGCGGCTACCGCGTCGACTGCACCTTTCGCAGCGACGTGGGCGTCACGTGCGGCGCGCTCATGGGCGAGGCCGGCTTCTGCCCGCAGACCTGCGCGCCCTCGACGTCGCTCATGCCCCCGCTGCCCTCGGGGCGCGTGCCGCGGGCCTACCTCGCGCACGGCAACGCCGACGACATCGTGTCGGTGTCGTTCACCTGCGCGCTCGCGCGAGAGATGGGCGCGCGCGCCGAGGTGCAGATCGTCGACGGCCTCACGCACGCCATCGCCCCGGCCTTCGTGCGCACCGCGTGGATGCGCCTCTCGGCCTACACCACCGACGACTGACGATCGGCGCGACGCGACCGCGCGGCGCGTGAGAGCATCTCAGCGCCCACCATGCTGAAGCCCGGCGACACGATCCCCGACGTCACGCTCGACGGCCCCGGCGGCGAGCCCGTGAAGCTCCGCGAGCTCACGGGCGCCCGCGCCCTGGTGCTCTACTTCTACCCCAAGGACGACACCCCCGGCTGCACCGCCGAGGCGTGCAGCTTCCGCGACCACTACCAGGACTTCACCGACGCCGGCGCCGACGTGGTGGGCGTGAGCAGCGACGGGCACGACTCGCACGCGCGCTTCGTCGAGCGCTTCCGTCTGCCGTTCAAGCTGCTCTCCGACCCGCGCGGCGAGGCGCGCTCGGCCTTCGGCGTGAAGCCGTCGTTCCTGGGCCTCCTGCCGGGTCGCGTGACCTTCGTGATCGACCGCGAGGGCAAGGTGCGCCACGCGTTCGACTCGCAGCTCCGCGCCACGGCCCACGTGAGCGAGGCCCTGAAGGTCGTGCGCGAGATCCAGCGGGCGTAGCGCGGCGTTCGGGTGCGTCTGGTCCGCAGCGCGTGTTGCGCGAGTGGTCGAAGCGCGGTTCGATCGCGACGCCGTCAGCGAGAGACCAGCCGCGGCTCCGCAGAGCCGCGGCGCATTCGCGGCGCCGTCAGCGAGAGACCAGCCGCGGCTCTGCAGAGCCGCGGCGCATTCGCGACGCCGCCAGCGAGAGACCAGCCGCGGCTCCGCAGAGCCGCGGCGCATTCGCGGCGCCGTCAGCGAGAGACCAGCCGCGGCTCCGCAGAGCCGCGGCGCATTTGCGACGCCGTCAGCGAGAGACCAGCCGCGGCTCCGCAGAGCCGCGGCGCATTCGCGACGCTGCCAGCGAGCGTGCGACACAGCGCGTGACCCGCGCGGACAGCGTCTCCGATGCGCCGCGGCTCTTCGGAGCCGCGGCTGGTCTCTCGCTGGCGGCGTCGCGAATGCGCCGCGGCTCTTCGGAGCCGCGGCTGGTCTCTCGCTGGCGGCGTCGCGATCGAACCGCGCTTCGAGAACCCAACGGCGGTCGCGTCGCCAACGGTGACCCCCCTCGGTTGCTGTCACGACGGTTGCGTCGCCAACGGTGACCCCCTCGTTTGCTGTCACGATACAGCTCGGGCGCGCACCATGACCGACGAAGTGTTGCCGTGACACAGCCTCGTCGATGTCGTGACGTCGTGCGATTGACGACAGTCGTTGCCGTGATTCACGCTCATGGCATGGGCGAGCACGACGGGCTGACGATGGACGAGCTCATCGCACGGGTCGGCAACATCTCGCCGCGGGGTGTGCGGTACTACATCCAGCGGGGGCTGCTGCCGCGACCCGTGCTTCGGGGGCCGAGCACCGTGTACCCGGCGGAGTGCGTGGTGCGTGTGCGCGCGATCCATCGGCTCCAGGCCGCGGGGCTCTCGCTCGACGAGGTCGCGCGGCGGCTCGCGGGCGTCGACCTCGACGCGATCGGGCGCATCGCCGAGGGGTTGCCGCCCGAGAAGCCCGCGCCGCCCGCGGAGCCCTCGCCCGCGCCCGCACCGCCCGCGCGCAAACCGGGCGGCGGGCTG
Source organism: Polyangiales bacterium (assembly GCA_039809605.1). Lineage (GTDB taxonomy): Bacteria > Myxococcota_A > Polyangia > Polyangiales > CAISKJ01. The sequence continues at coordinate 3,069 of JBDHVF010000842.1, forward strand.
TGGGTGCGGTGGGAGCTGGTGCCGGGGCTGGAGCTGACGATGAGCGAGGGCGCCGACGAGGCCACGCGGGCGCTCGCCGAGGCGCTGCGTGACGAGGTCGCGCGGCGGCGCGGCGTGGGATACTCGCCCGCATGAGCGACCGCACGATCCGCGTGTGCTTCGACTTCCTCTCGCCCTACGCCTACCTCGCGTGGAACGCGCTGCCGGCGCTCGCCGCGCGCCACGGCGTCGAGGTCGAGCCCGTGCCCGTGCTCTTCGCGGCGCTGCTCGACGCGTGGGGGCAGAAGGGCCCCGCGGAGATCCCTCCGAAGCGGGTGTACGTGTTCAAAGACGTGCTCCGCCACGCGCACGCGCTCGGCGTGCCCTTCGGGGCGCCGCCGTCGCACCCGTTCAACCCGCTGCTCGCGCTGCGCGCGGCCTCGCTCGACATGCCCGCAGACACGCGCCGGGCGTTCGTCACGGCCCTCTTCCGCGAGGTCTGGGGCGGGGGCCGCGGCGTCGACGCGCCCGCCGTGGTCTCCGAGGTGGCGTCGTCGGTGGGCCTCGACGGCGCCGCGGTCGTGCGCGCCGCGCAGGAGCCCGAGGTCAAGGTGCGCCTGCGCGAGCAGACCGACGCGGCCATCGGGGCGGGCGTGTTCGGCGTGCCCTCGATGCTCGTCGGGGCAGAGGTCTTCTGGGGCTACGACAGCCTCGCTCACCTCGAGCGCTTCCTCGTGGGAGACGACCCCGCGACGCCCGAGCGCCTCGCGGGCTGGGCGGGTATCACGCCGACCGCGGTGCGGCCCTCCCCCCGTCCCCCTCCCGCGCAGAGCGCGGGAGGGGGTGCCTCGAAGTAGCCTGCATACCCTCACCCCCAA
>JBDHVF010000843.1:0-3922 GCA_039809605.1 Polyangiales bacterium
CGGCGCTCGGGCGCGGGGCGCGTCGCGGCGATGGCGACCGAGAGCGTGAGCGGCAGCGCGACGGCGGTCTCCTTCGAGAGGAGCGCGAGCGCCGTGAGCGCGGCGGCCGCGGCGCCGCGGCGCCAGGTGATGGGCGCGCGGGCGTCGGCGACGAGCGTGACGGCCGCAAGCGCGAAGAGGGTCATCATCGGGTCACAGACACCCGAGACCCAGCCGACGGACTCCCAGCGCGTCGCGTGGAGCGCGAACGCGCCCGCGGCGAGGCCGACCGCGAGCGGGTCGTCGTCGAGGAGCCTCCGCGCGAGGCGCGCCGCGAGCGCGACGGCCGCGAGGTGCAGCGCGACGGAGCCCGCGTGCAGCGCGACCGCGCTCGGGCCGAAGAGGGCGCGCAGCGCGCGGAACATCAGCCGCACGGTGGGGCGGTAGTAGTGGGCGAGCACCCCGCCCGCGCTCGACGTGGGGAGGAACTCGTCGGTGAGCGCGCGGCGCCACGCGCCAGCGCCCGTGAGCCGGGGGTCGAGGGCGGTGAACGCGTCGTCCCAGACGAGGCCCGCGGCGAGCCACGCGGCGAGCGAGAGCGCCGACGCGGCGAGCACGATCGCCACGACGCGGCGGGTGGCGCGCGGGCGTCGTGCGGGCTCCATGAGGGCTGGCGGGGTCAAGCGATGTGCGCGGCGAAGGCGGCGGCGCCGAGGAGGCCCACGCGCTCGTCGGTCACCACGCGCACGGGCATGGGGAGCACGATCGAGCGCATGCGCCCCTTGGCGTGCAGCGACGCGAGGAAGGGGCTCTTGACCAGGCGCGGGAGCACCTTGGCCGCGATGCCGCCGGTGATGTAGATGCCGCCGCGCGCGAGCACCTTGAGCGCGAGGTTGCCCGCCTCGGCGCCGTAGAGGCCCGCGAAGAGGTCGAACGCGCGGCCCGAGAGGGGGTCGTCGCCGGCGACGGCGTGGCGGCCGATGACCGCGGCGGGGTCGTCGTGGGACATCTCCTTGCGCACGGCGGGCGACTCGGGCTCGGCCCCGCGCTCGCGCAGGTGCTCGTACGCGGCCACGAGGCCCATGCCCGAGACCACGCGCTCGTACGAGACGTGGTCGTGGCGCGCGAGGAGCCAGCGCAAAAGCTCGATCTCGTCGTCGCTGCGCGGGGCGAGGTCGCAGTGGCCCCCTTCGGTGGGCAGCACCTCGTAGTGGGTGCCGGCCCAGTACGCGATGGCCTCGCCGAGGCCCGTGCCCGCGCCCAGCACGGCGCGCGGCGCGCGCGGCACCTCGACGCCCGCGTGCAGGGTCACGACGCCCTCGCCCTCGACGTACGCGATGCCGTACGCGGCGGCCTGAAAGTCGTTGAGGAGCCGCGCGGGCCCGCCGGTCACGCGCTCGACGCTGCGCGCGTCGATGACCCACGGGAGGTTGGTCACGCGGCACACGTCGTTCTCGACGGGCCCCGCGACGCCGAAGCACGCGCGGGCGCCGCGGCCCCCGTGCTCGTCGAGGAAGCGCTCGACGAGCGCCTCGAGGCTGGCGTGGTCGGCGCTGGCGAAGCGCGCCTCGGCGACGAGGCGCAGCCGCTCGCCCGCGACGTCCGCGAGCGCGAGGATGGTCTTGGTTCCCCCGATGTCTCCCGCGATGACTCTCATGGCGGCTCGCACGCTCCCACAGGCCCCCGACGGGCGACAAGGCCCTTCGCGAACTCGCGAGGGTTGACCCGCGGGGCGGCGCTCCGCGAGCATCGCGCCGATGACCGCCCCCCCCGACTGGTACGCCGCGATGCTGCGGCCCGAGCTCTCGTCGATGCGCGCGTACGCGCCCGTCGGCGCGGGCCCGGCGATTCGCCTCGACGCCAACGAGTCGCCCCACGCGCTGCCGCCCGAGGCGCGGCGCGCGCTCGGCGACGCCCTCGCCGCGGTCGACCTGCACCGCTACCCCGACGTGCGCGCGACGCGGCTGCGCGAGCGCATCGCCGAGCGCGCGGGGGCGCACCCCGACCAGGTGGTGATCGGCTGCGGCAGCGACGAGGTGATCGCGCTGCTCCTCACGACCCTGGCGCTGCCGCGCGACGGGCGGGCGCGCGCGGCGGCGGTGTTCCCCGAGCCGAGCTTCGTGATGTTCCGCGTGAGCGCGGCGACGCAGGGCTTCGACGCCGTGGGCGTGGCGCTCGACGACGCGTGGGACCTCGACGTGGCGGCCATGCGCGAGGCCGTGGCGCGCGCGCGGCCCAACGTGGTGTTCCTCCCCTCGCCCAACAACCCCACGGGCAACGTGTTCTCGCGCGACCGCGTCGAGGCCGTGGTCGACGCCGCGCGCGGGGCGCTCGTGGTGCTCGACGAGGCGTACGGGCCCTTCACGTCCGTGGGCTACCGCGACCTGCGCCTCGCGCACCCGCACGTGGCGCAGCTCCAGACGCTCTCGAAGCTCGGCCTCGCGGGGGCCCGCGTGGGGTGGGCGATCCTGCCCGCGGGCCTCGCGCGCGAGGTCGACAAGGTGCGCCAGCCGTACAACCTCAACGCGCTCTCGCAGCGCGCCGCGGAGCTGTGCCTCGGCGAGCTCTCGCCGCACTTCGAACGCGCGGTGGGCGACATCGTGCGCGAGCGGTCGCGCCTCGCGGCCGGCCTCGCGGCCATCGACGGCGTGGCGGTGTCTCCGTCGGAGGCGAACTTCCTCTGGGTCGAGGTGCCCGTCGACGCCGCGCGCGTCCACGCGGGGCTCCTCGCGCGGGGGATCGTGGTGCGCTCGTTCCACGCGGCGGGGGGGCGGCTCGCGCGGCGGCTGCGCATCACCGTGGGCACGCGCGACGAGAACGACGCCCTGCTCGCGGCGCTGCCCGCGTGCCTATGAGCGCTTGCGGCCGAGCGAGAGCGTCGCGCCGAGCAGCGCGCACGACACGAGGGCGGGGATCATCGAGAGGGCGACGGTTGCGACCATGCCCCCGGCGCATCGCAGCCGCCGTGCCGCGCGGTGTTTCGGGCGCGCCGTGAAATCTTCCGCGGGCGCGCGGACACGGCGGCGTGTCACGGCCCGCCGCGCTGCCGCGCCTCGACGCGGCTGAGCTCGTCGAGGAGCTGGCGGCCGAGCGCCGTGGGCCGTGCGTGCGCGCGGAGCACCGCGAGGCCCTCGGCGTTGGCCCGGCGCACCTCGTCGCGTCGCGCTTCGAAGCGCGGGTGACGCGCGGCCTCGTGGCCCCGCGCGCGCATCGCCGCGTACAGCTCGGCCACCGCGAGAAAGGCGTGCACCGCGAGAAGCACCCCGTGGAGCGGCCGCGCGTCGGGGCGCACGGGGGAGCGGAAGCCCTCGCCGCGGCCGTTCTCGAGGAGGGGATCGAGGCGCATGAGCGCGTGGAGCTTGTCGTGCTGGAACTCGTGCACCACGGCCTCGGCCATCTTCACCGGGTCGGGGTGCAGCGAGAGGTACATCGCGCCGAGCGCCCCCTCGTAGCTGCACGAGAAGTGGCGCTCGTCGTCGCAGCCGACGGGCACCACCACCTGCGCGAGCAGCCTGCGCTCGGCGGCCATGGCGGGCAGGTGCTCCTCGGCGACGCCGATGGCGGCGCGCAGCGCGTCGCGCCAGACGTCGACGCCGCGCCCGCCGAGGTCGACGGCGTTGCCCGCGCGCTCGGGGTGGTGCCGCTCTCGCGCCGCGGGGTTGTCGTCGACGAGCGCCAGCCACACGCGGCCGTCGACGGGCGCGGCCGCGTCGCGCAGCGTCACGCCGTCGACCGGGCGCGCGCCCGCGTCGAGCGAGACCGCGGCGGCGTCGCCCACGCGCAGCGACGCGTGTTCGAAGGTCAGCGTCGTCACCTCGTTCGAGACTTCGAACGCGAGCGCGAGCGACGGAGAGACCACGCGGGGCCACCCCCCGGCCGGGCGCTCGACGCGCAGCGGCGCCGAGAGCCAGCGGCCGGCGGCGGCCTCGACGGCGAGGTCGAG
>JBDHVF010000844.1:0-3922 GCA_039809605.1 Polyangiales bacterium
CGGGCGCGCGCTCGGGCGCGGGGCGGGCGCGCGCGTGCACCGCGCCGCCGTACGCGCGGGGCTGCACCTCCATCACGATGGGGTTCGGAAAGTACAGGGGGGCCCACGCGAGCCCGAGCGGCCCCGAGAGGGTCATCCACGCGCCGTGCAGCACGTGCCGCCCCGCGTGCGCCGGGCGCACCACGAGGTCGAAGGTCGCCACGGCCTTGGGGGGAACGGCCACGCGCCCGCCCTTCCACCGCGCGTGGCGCAGGCCCGGCGAGAGCGCGAGGCGGGGCGTGCCGAGCACGAGCTCCTCGTCGGTCGGGTTGCGCAGCGCGATGCGGAGCGTGACGGGCTCGTCGGGCCGTCGCACCCCGCCCGAGGGCGCCGGGGTCCACCAGGTGAACTCCAGCCGCTCGCGGCGCATGCGCCGGGGCAGGGGCACGGTGAGCACCCACGCGAACGCGAGGCCCGTGAGCGCCGCGCCGCCCGCGAGGGCCACGGGGGCCACGCCGCCGAGCAGCCCTCCGAGCGAGAGCCCGACGGCGCCGACGAAGGCCATGCGCCCGGGGTAGCTCAGCGACGGCACGGGCCCTTACCGTTTCACCGCGCGCCCTCGGCGAGCGAGGTGACGGCGCCGTGCGCGTGCAGGTCGGCGCGCGCGTCGGCGCGGCGGTAGGGCACGCGCGAGAGGGCCTCTTCGAGAAGGGCCTCGCGCGTGAGGCCCTCGCCCTCGGCCTCGGCGGTGAGAATGAGCCGGTGCGCGAGCACGTGGGGCACCACGCGCTTGAGGTCGTCGGGCACCACGTACCAGCGGCCCGCGATGACGGCCGCGGCGCGCGCGGCGAGCACGAGGCCGAGCGAGGCGCGCGGCGACGCGCCGAGGGCGATGCGCGGGTGCGAGCGGGTGTACTGCGCGAGCGCCACGGCGTAGGCGTACACCTCGTCGTCGACGTGCACGTCGCCCGCCACCTGCTGGAGCCAGAGCACGTTCTCGAGGGTGCAGACCGCGCGGGTCTCGGGCGGCTTCGCGGCGTACGTGCGCAGGATGCGGACCTCGTCGTCGGCCGAGGGGTACGGCACCACGATGCGCATGAGGAAGCGGTCGACCTGCGCCTCGGGCAGGGGGTAGGTGCCCTCCTGCTCGATGGGGTTCTGCGTGGCGAGCACGAAGAAGGGGGCCGCGAGCCGGTGGGTCTCGCCGTCGATGGTGACCTGGTGCTCCTGCATGGCTTCGAGCAGGGCGCTCTGGGTCTTGGCGGGCGCGCGGTTGATCTCGTCGCCGAGCACCACGTGCGAGAAGATCGGCCCGTGGCGCAGGGTGAAGGTGCCGTCCCTCTGCGAGAGCACGTACGTGCCGGTGATGTCGCTGGGCAGGAGGTCGGGCGTGAACTGGATGCGCTTGAACGACCCGCCGATGGCGCCCGCCATGGCCTTGATGAGCGTGGTCTTGGCGACGCCGGGCACGCCCTCGAGCAGGCAGTGGCCGCGCGCGAGCAGGGCCGTGAGAATGAGCTCGGGGATCTCGCGGTGCCCCACGAACGAGCGCGCCACCTCGTCGAGCACGGCGCGCGTGAGGGCCTGCGCCCGCTGGGCGATCTCCGCGCGTCCGTCGCCGCTCGCGGGGCTCTGCGCTTGCACCATCTACGAAGACCTCTCGGTGGAAACCGCGCGGAGGATGGCATCAATCCTCCGCCAGAGCGACAGAAAGCGGGCCGGCGTGACCTCGGGCGGAGCGGGCTCCTCCGCGGCGCTCGCGAGCGCGTCGAGCTCCGAGAGCACCGCGCGGGCCTCCCTCCTCCGCTCGGGGTCGAGGCTCGTGCTCGCGCGCTCGAGCACGGCGCGCACGTCGGCGGGCGGGCGCACGCCCGCGGCGCGCAGGAGCGACTGCTCGAGCACGCGGCGCGCGCGCAGCGCGGGGATGAGCAGGTTGACCTTCTCCGCGGTGTAGATCGACACGCGCTCGGCGATGCCCGCGGCGGCGCCCACGGGCCCGCGCGGGCCGTAGCGCTCGCTCGGCCTGCGGCCCCAGGTGAGCGCGGCCATCACGCACGCGGCGCCGAGGCAGAGGAGCATCGCGAGGGGGCGCAGCACCAGCGGCGAGCTCATCGCGCGAGAGAGCGCCGCGAGCGAGTCGTTGAGGGTGTTCACCGCCTCGCGCACGGGCGTCCGCGCGCGGTTGCGGCCGCGGTACATCCCGCGCGCCTGCGCGTCGCCCCACACCAGGTACACGCGCCCCCCTTCGCCGCCGAGAAAGGTCAGGAGGTTCTGCGCGAACCGATGGTTGCCGGGGAAGCGCATCATGGTGTTGAGCAGGATCGAAGGGTCTCCGCCCACCACGAGCTTTCCCCGGCCGATCTGCCCCACGAGGAGAAAGCCCTGCCCGTCGGGGGGAAAGTCGAAGACGGGCGACAGCCGAGGGTGCGAGAGCGCCACGGGGATGTTGGTCACCAGCACGTCGACGCCCTCGGTGAGCATGTGCGTCGAGCGGGGACGCGCGACGAGGAGCTCGGGGAGCTCGGGCGCGCGGGGGATGCCACGCACCCTCGGGTCGCGGTGAAACTGGAACCAGTCGAGGAACTGCTCCGAGGCCCCGAAGTCGTCGAGCCACGCCACGCGACCGCCGTCGTCGAGAAAGGCCGAGAGGTCGGCCACACCCAGCGAACGACGAGGGTAGAGCACCAGGAGGGCCTCGCCGGGGCGGAGCGCCTCCCAGTCGAGCGTTCTCACCGGCCTGACATCGATGTCGGACTCCGTCGCGATGCGAACCAGCTCCGACGTGCCGTTCCACGCCATCGAACGGGGGTCGTAGTCGGTCTGGGCGTGGACAGGGCGAGACCCCAGACACACCCATGCGAGGGTGACCACGAACGTCAAACACCGCATGAAGCAGGGAAGAGAGATGGGGATCAAGTCCGTTCCCGTTCCGGCCGTAGGAGGGTGCAGAGGGTGCCGGGAATCTCCCAGCACGAGTGGCGCGCTCAGGCTCGTTGAACTCTTGCCCATGGCACCCGCGTTGCTATATTCCGAGCGTACCCACGCTCTCTTTCGCCACAACCACCGCCTGGAGGTGCTGCCGATGCTGCCTCCGTACATCATCGAGGAGATCCGCCGCCGTGAGAACGAGCAGCGGCGGCGTTACGAGCAGCCCCAGGTGGAGCTCCCGCTCCCCGTGGTGATCCCCCCTCCTGGGCAGGCTCCGCAGCGCGAAGACGACGACCGCGGGGTCGTCATCATCGATCTCTAGAACTTCGCCCCGCTCGTTCGTCACCTCTCACCGCTCACTGCCTGCGTCAGCTCCGTCCACCGCGCGCGGATCTCCTCCGCGGTCCACGGTGCGCGCGGGTCGTCGCCCACCACGCCCCGGCTCTCGTGCATGCGCCACGTCGAGAGCTTGTTGCCCACGACCGCGAGCACCTCGCCCGTGAGGTCGCCCGAGAGCGGCGACGCGAGGAACAGCGCCGCCGGCGCCACGAACTGCGGCCCCATCGTGTCGTCGCGGATCGTGGTGAACATCGGCAGGTCTTCGGTCATGCGCGTGCGCGCCATCGGCGCGAGCGCGTTCACCATCACGTTGTGCTTCTTGAGCTCGATCGCCAGCGCGCGCGTGAGCCCGTAGACCGCCGCGCACGCGGCCGCGTAGGCCGACTGGCCGGTCGTGCCCACCAGCCCCGCCGCTGCTCCACCATGCGCTGCGCCGCGGCCTGCGAGACGTAGAAGGCCCCGCGCGCGATCGGGCCCATCACCGCGTCGAGCGCGTCGCCGTCGGTCTTGAGAAAGCTCCGCTCGCGCATCACACCCGCGTTGTTCACCACCGCGTCGACGCCGCCGAACGCCCGCACCGCGCACGCCACGATCGCGCGCGCGCCCTCGGCCGTCGCCACCGTGTCGTAGCTCGCGACGGCCGCCCCGCCCGCCGCGCGCACCTCCTCGACCACGC
>JBDHVF010000845.1:0-3914 GCA_039809605.1 Polyangiales bacterium
GGCGTCGGTGACGCTCGCGCTCGCGCTCGCGCTCGTGGCCGCCGACGCGCGGTGGTACGGGCGCAGCCCCGCGGGCGCCCGCATCGACGCGCGGCCGGGGCCCGTGCAGTCGCTCGTCGAGGCGCTGCGCAAGGCCACCGACCGCGACCGCGACGGCGCGTCGGCGTACTTCGGCGGCGGCGACTGCGACGACCGCGACCCTCGGCGCAACCCCGACGCGCGCGACGTGCCCGGCAACGGCGTCGACGAGGACTGCTCGGGCCGCGACGCGCCCGTGCTCGACGCCCCCGAGCCGCCGCCCTCGCACGACGCGCTCCTCGCGGGCCTCGCGCCCGACATGAACCTCGTGGTGTTCACCGTCGACGCGCTGCGCGCGGACATGATCGGCGGCGAGCGCGCGCGCGAGGTCACGCCGCACCTCTCGCGGCTCGCCGCGCAGGGCGTGACCTTCGAGCGCGCGTACTCGCTGAGCTCGAACACGATGCACGCCATCGGCCCCATCATGACCGGGCGCTACCCGACCGAGTGCGAGCGCGACAACCAGCACTTCACGAGCTACCTGCCCGCCAACGTGATGCTCGCCGAGCGCCTGCGCGACCGGGGCTTCTGGACGGGCGGCATGGCGACGCACTTCTACTTCGACCCGCAGTACGGCCTCACGCAGGGCATCTCGAACTGGGACGCCAGCGCGCACATGAACGGCGAAGACGCCGCGATGGAGAGCTGGGACGACCGCCTCGCCGACCGCATGATCGCGGCGCTCCGCCGGCCCGAGACCACCGCGGGGCGCTTCTTTCTGTGGGCGCACTTCTTCGACCCGCACCACCCCTACGCGCCGCACCCCGGCCTCGCCCCCGCGGGCGACGATGACCGCGCGAAGTACGAGCGCGAGGTGGCCTCGACCGACCGCCAGATCGGCCGCGTGCTCGCGGCGCTCGACGCGCTCCCCGCCGCGAGCCGCACGGTGGTGGTGCTCACCGCCGACCACGGCGAGGCCTTCGGCGAGCACGGCACCCGCTGGCACGGCGTCGAGCTCTGGGAGGAGCTCATCCGCGTGCCGCTCATCCTCCGCGTGCCCGGCCTCGCGCCGCGGCGCGTGACCGTCGCGCGCAGCCAGGTCGACCTCGCGCCGACGCTCCTCGAGCTCATGCGCGTGCCGCTGCCCGCGCCCGGCGCGCCCGACGCGATGTCGGGCAGGAGCCTCGTCGCCGACCTCGTGGGGCAGCCCGAGCCCGAGCGGCCGATCTACCTCGAGCTCCTGCCCGACCCGTACAACCGCCTGCGCCGCGCGGTGCTCTTTCACGGCCGCAAGCTCCTCGAGCGCGGCGCGGGGCGCTACGAGCTCTACGACCTCGGCGCCGACCCCGACGAGCGGGTCGACCGCGCCTCCTCCGACCGCGCCGACCTCGAGCGCATGCTCTCGCTGCGAGAGTCGCTGCGCGCGAGGCTCCACGCCGTCGCCCCCGTCACCGACGACGCGCCGCGCGGCGAGCGCGCGGTGGCCGGCAACGACCCCGGCGGCGCGCGCCCGCGCCTGACGGCCTCGGCTACCTCGCGCACGCCGACGCGTCAGGCCCCGTAGCCACGCAGCGAAGCCCCGTCATGCAGCGGTTGGTCATGCCCATCGGGTCGCACGGCTCGCCCGCGCCCACGAGCCGGATGCAGAAGGGCTCCTCGCGCGCGTCGTTGCACACGTAGGGGCTGTCGCAGCGCGTGGCGCCGTCGCGGCAGCGCGCGCCGGGCCGCGTGCCGGCCGCCGCGCAGGTCGCGGGCATCGCCTCGCCCACGCTCGGCCCGGGGTCTGACACGCACAGCGCCTCGGCGAGGCAGGTGTTGTTGATGCCGCGCTCGTCGCAGCGCTCGCCCGTCGCGACCGTGGGCACGCAGCGGTTGGCCGGCGAGCACCGCATGTCGCGCCCCTCGCAGTTGGTGTGCCCCTCGCCGTCGTCGGCGCACGGCTCGCCCATCGCGCCCGGCGTGAAGGGCGAGATCGTCAGTCGAAAGCGGCCCGCCGGGGGGTCGGCCATCGCGCGGCCGTCGACCACGAGGTAGCGCACCTGGCCGGGCATCTGGCCCGTGAGGTAGAGCGTGGCGTAGTCGGCGTCCATGTCGGGGTCGGCCGTCGGGGTGTAGTCGCCGAGGGCCAGGTCGCCGCCGCCCGCCCTCTGCGCGCAGGTCTCGCGCACGTAGAGGATCGTGTCGAACGCGCTGCCCTCGGTGGTGATCTTCACGTTGGTCATGCCCGCGGGCACGCGGAACTCGAGCACGACCTCCGACGAGTCGGTCGACGGCGTCTCGTCGTACGGGTGCAGCACGTTGCCGAAGCCCTCGGTCGTGCCCTCGTAGATCAGGCTCGTGCCCTGGTGCGTCGCCGCGGTCTCGAGCCGGATGGGGTTCGCGCACGTGCCCGGGCCCCCCGGCACGCCGCCGGGCGGTGTGGCGGCGCGCGGCGCGCCCGCGTCGGAGCCGCAACCGCAGGCGAGCACGGCCGCGAGCAGCGCGGCCGCGGAGTCGTTGCAGGATCGCATGGCGTCACCTCGTTCGCGCTGCGGGTTTCTGCAATGACCGTGCTCTCGCGATTCGATGCGAGACCCGTGAGCCCGCCCGTCGCGCAGCGCCCGACGACGTCACACGTGGGGCGCGGGGCCACGACGGAGGGTCACAACACGAGGCCGATCAGCGCGCCTCCGCGCACGGGCGTAAACGTCGGCGCGGGGCCGCGCGTCGTGCGCGAGAGGCGACGCGCCAGTTCGCGCTCGCCCGCAGAGGGAGCGCCCAGCACGGAGCCCAGCGTGGCGCCGCCGAGGCAGCCCACGGCGCTCGCGAGCGAGGTCGTCTGCGCGTTGCCCGACTGCGAGAGCAGGAGCGCGCCGCTGAGCGCCCCGAGGAGCGCGCCCAGGTCGAGCCACCGCGTCTGCGCGGGCGTCGGCCGGAGGAGGTGCGCGGTGAGCATCGTCGCGCCCGCGCCGACGGCCTCGCCGACGAGCATCGCGGGGGTGTCGTCGCGGGTCGTGTCGTCGCGAAACGCGCGCCCGAAGGTCACGCCGAGCAGCGCGCCCCACACGCCGCCCGACAGCACGAACGAGGCGCTGCCGGGCATCGCGTCGGTCGCGTGCGCGAGCGCGACGCCCGCGCCGAGGCCGAGGCTGGCGCCGCCGAGCACCGCGCTCGTGGCTTCGAAGCGGCTCGCGTCGCGGAGCGGCCCGTCGGTCATCTGGCTCGCGCCCCACGCGCCGAGGAGGCCGAGGTAGAAGCCCGCGTTGGCGGCGTACACGCGGCCGCGGCGCACGTCGCGGCGCGCGTCGATCACCGCGGCCGCGACGACCCCGAGGCCCGCGCCTACCACGGGCAGCGCCACCGAGGCGACGGGGGCGACCTCGCCGCCGCCCGCGCTGGCGACGGCGCCCCACACGCCCAGCGAGAGCCCGTACGCAGCGCCGAGGCCGTAGAGCACCACGGCCTCGGCGCCGTCGATCGTGGCGCGCGGGCGGCCGAGGCTCGGCGGCGCGACGACCTCGCCGCTGGGGGCGTCGCGCACCGCGGCGTGGACCTCGGTCATGCGGCGCGCCACGCGGCGCAGCACGGAGAGCGGGTGATACTCGTCGAGCGACGGGCGCGCGCTCACGGCGGCGTCGAGCCACGTGAGCGCGGCGCGCACCTCGTGGCGCACGAGCAGCTCGACGGCCCCGTCGATGGAGCGCTCGGTGGCCTCGCGCTCATCGGGCGGCGCGGGGAGCGTCCCCGCGGGCGCTGCGGGGCGCGCCGTAGGCGTCACGCCCGTCGCCACGCGGAGGAGCACCGCGGCGGTGTCGTAGCCCCGCGGGTCGAGGCCCCGCTGGCGGACGATCGACGCGAGCAGGGGCTCGGCCGACGCGGCGTGGCCCGCGGCGAGCTCCGACGCGGCGCGGTCGATC
>JBDHVF010000846.1:0-3913 GCA_039809605.1 Polyangiales bacterium
ACGCGCCCGTGAGCTCGCGCACGAAGTCGAGCGTCGAGGCCGTGCGCTGGCGCGGGTCCTTCGCGAGCGCGTGCGCGACGGCGGCGTCGTAGCGCTCGGGCAGGTCGGCGCAGCCGGGCTGCGTGCGCAGCGGCCGCGGCGCCTGGTGCACGTGGGCCTCGCCCCACTCCATCACCGAGCCCGCGGCCCACGGGAGCGCGCCCGAGAGCATGTAGTAGACGACCAGCGCGAGCGCGTACACGTCGGCGCGCGCGTCGGCCGCCTCGCCCATGAACTGCTCGGGCGCCATGAACGCGGGCGTGCCGAGCATGGCGCCCGTGATGGTGAGCGGGCGCTCGCCGGGCGTCGACGGGGGCCTGCGCGCGATGCCGAAGTCGACGACCTTCACCACGTCGGCGCCCTGCGCCGAGTCCTGCGACGCGGCGACGAGCACGTTCTCGGGCTTGAGGTCGCGGTGCACCACGCCGCGCCGGTGGGCCTCGTCGAGCGCGCCCGCGATCTGCCACGCGATGGCCTCGACGCGCGACGGCGCGAGGCGCCCCCCCGCGATGAGCTGCGCGAGGCTGCCGCCGGCCACGTACTCCATCACCGAGAGGAAGCGCCCGCCCTCCTCGCCGTAGTCGTAGAGCTTGATGATGTTCGGGTGCTCGAGCGACGCGATGGTCGACGCCTCGCGGCGAAAGCGCGCCACGATGTAGTCGTCGTTGCCGCGCGCGGCCGCGAGCACCTTGATCGCCACGTTGCGCGTCGCCTCGCCCACGCGCTGCTCGCCGAGGTAGACCCTGCCCATGGTGCCCTCGCCCAGCACGCGCAGCACGCGGTAGCGCCCGAGCAGCACCTCGCCCACGAGGGGGTCGGGCGGCGACGGCGCGAACGACGCCCCGCAGCGCTGGCAGAAGCGCGCCCCGGGCGGCTTCGGGGTGCCGCAGCGAAAGCAGGGTACGGCGTCGGTCACGGCGCGCGCGACGATATACCGCGGCGCGCGCCCTCGCGACTGCGTTCACGCGCGCGAGCTCTCCATGCAACGGCCGCCGGGCGCTTGACACATCCGCGAACGGGCGGCTTCCATGGCCGCGACCCCGCATGTCGCCGCTCCCCCAACTCACCCCGGGCACCGTCTTCGCGCGCGACTTCCGCGTGCTGCGCCACCTCTCCGCCGGGGGCATGGGCGCCGTCTACGTCGTCGAGCAGGTGAGCACGCAGCGGCAGCGCGCGCTCAAGATCATGCTGCCCGACCTCGTGCGCGAGCCCAAGGCGCGCGAGCGCTTCATGCAAGAGGCCACCGTCAGCGCCCGCATCAAGAGCGACCACGTCGTCGAGGTCGTGGCCGCGGGCATCGACGAGCTCACGGGCACCCCGTGGATCGCCATGGAGCTCCTCGAGGGCGAGGAGCTCGCCGACACCATGCGCCGCCGCCGCACGCTCCCGCCCGGCGAGGTGATGGAGGTCTACCGCCAGCTCTGCCACGGCCTCGGCGCGGCGCACCGCGCGGGCCTGGTGCACAGGGACCTCAAGCCCGAGAACATCTTCATGGCCGCGGCGCGACGCGAGGGCGTGTCGTTCACCGTGAAGATCCTCGACTTCGGCATCGCGAAGGTCGTCGGCGAGTCGCGCACCTCGGCGGCCTCGACGTCGGCCATCGGCTCGCCCCTCTGGATGGCCCCCGAGCAGGCCGACCAGGGCATGATCCGCCCGGCGACCGACGTGTGGGCCCTCGGGCTCATCGCGTATCACCTGCTCACGGGCGTCTACTACTGGCGCACCGCCAACACCGAGAACTTCGTCTTCCCGGCGCTGCTCAAGGAGGTCTACATGGACCCGCTCGAGCCCGCGTCGCAGCGCGCGGCCTCGTACGGCGTCGCGCAGATGCTCCCGCCGAACTTCGACGCGTGGTTCGCGCGATGCGTGGTGCGCGACCCCTCGCAGCGCTTTCACGACGCCTCCGAGGCGCTCGCCGCGCTCATGCCCGTGCTCGGCGCCGTCGCGGGCGCGATGCCCAGCGTGCCCACGTACCCCGGGCCCGCGCCGCAGGTGCCCGTCACCGTCGCCACGCCGCAGAGCCCGCTCGCCTACACGCCGCAGCCCACGCCGCAGGGCTTCGCCTCGATGCAGGGCCCCCCCTCGTCGCCCTACGGCACGCAGGCGTGGAACCCCTCGGCCACGCCGCAGGGCTTCGCCTCGGCGACGCCGTACCCCGCGCAGACCGCGCCGCGCAGCGGCGGGTCGACCACGGCCATCATCGTCGCGGGCGGCGTGCTCACGCTGGCGATGGTCGCGGGCGTGATCGGGCTCGTGGTCTCGCGCCCGTCGTCGGGCCGCACCGACGGGCCCGTGACGTCGCCGACCCTCCCGTCGATCCTCACGCCGCAGCGGGCGTTCCGCGGGCCGCAGTGCAGGGGCACGGGCACGCGCACCGACGTGGCGGGCGTGGCGGGCGCGACGGCCGTCGCGTCGGGTCGCTACCACACCTGCGCCGCGCTCAACGACGGAACCGCGCGCTGCTGGGGCTGGAACCAGATGGCCCAGCTCGGCGACGGCACGAGCGAGGACCAGTACGTGCCCGCGGTCGTGCGCGGGGTGACGGGCGTCACGCAGATCGGCGCGGGCCAGGGGATGTCGTGCGCGCTCCTCTCGACGGGCGCGGTGATGTGCTGGGGCCTCACGCCGATGGGCATCCGCCGCAGCGCCTTCGTGGTCGACGGCGTGACGGCCGCGACGCAGCTCTCGGTGGGCGAGTCGCACGCGTGCGCGCGCCGCGCCGACGGGCTGGTGTTCTGCTGGGGCGACGACAACAGCGGGCAGCTCGGCGACGGCAACGACCGGTCGCGCGCGCGCGCCGAGCAGGTGCCGGGGCTCGCGGGCGTCGCGCAGGTCGCCGCGGGGGCGGGCCACACGTGCGCCCTGCTCGTCGACGGCAGCGTGTGGTGCTGGGGCCGCCAGGAGCACGGTCAGCTCGGCAACGGTCACCGCGCGCGCGAGCCGGTGCCGCGCCCCGTGGCGGTGTCGGGCCTCGCGAACGTCGTCCAGGTGACCGCGGGCGAGAACCACTCGTGCGCGCTGCTGCGCGACGGCACCGCGCGCTGCTGGGGCTGGAACGAGATGGGCCAGCTCGGGATCGGCACCGAGGGCAACCAGGCCGTGCCCATGGCCGTGCAGGGGCTCACGGGCGCGGTGCGCATCGCGGCGGGCTACCACCACACGTGCGCGCTCCAGGGCGACGGCGCGCTCTGGTGCTGGGGCGAGAACTACACGTGCCAGCTCGGCGCGGGCGGGATGACCGGCAACACGAGGCCCGTGCGCATCGAGGCGCCGGGGCCCGTGGTCGAAGTCGGCGCGGGCGCGAACCACACGTGCGTGCGCACCACGCAGGGCACCGTGCGCTGCTGGGGCTTCAACATCTACGGCCAGCTCGGGAACGGCACCACCTCGCGCCAGCCCGACCTCGACACGGCCACCAACTGAGGGCGTTGAATCTCCGCGGGGGGCTCGTCGTCGAGGGCGGCGGCGCCCCGCGGGGCATTCCCGCGGTCCGCTCCCTTGCGCGGCGGTGCGACGCGTTGCTATACGCTCGCGCCGTGCGCGGCAACGTCCGCAGGAGAGGGCTTTTCACACCGATGAAGATCACGAGCGCACTGGGCACCGGACTGCTTTCGACGATGATGCTGGTCGCGATGCACGGCACCGCCGACGCGCAGCACCGCCGTCGCGTCGCCTGCGAAGAGGGCCAGCATGTGAGCGGCGGCCACTGCTGCGACCACCCCGGCGAGGAGTGGGTCGAGGCGCGCCACGCCTGCATCTGCCTCGACCAGAACCTCTGCGGCACGAGCGCTGCGCCCGCGAACCCGGCGCCCGCGGGCAACCAGGGCACCGCGCGCAACGCGCCGCAGCCGACGCCGACGCCGACGCCGCCCCC
>JBDHVF010000847.1:0-3910 GCA_039809605.1 Polyangiales bacterium
AGGGGTCGCGGCCCCGGAGCCGCGCGCGGGCGTGGGTCTCGAGGTCGAGCGCGCGCCACTCGTCGTCGGTGCGCGCGGCCATTTCGACCATGCGCGCGAGCATCGGCGGCGGGAGCGCGCGCTCGCGGTGAGCCGCGTCGAGGGCGGCGAGCGCGTCGGCCGGCCGGTCGAGCGCCGAGAGCGCGTCGACGCGCAGCGCGAGCGCGCGGAGAAAGCCCGGCGCCGCCGCGAGGGACTCGTCGGCCACGCGCAGCGCCCCCTCGGCGTCGCCCGCTTCGAGCAGTGCCTCGCCGCGCCGCACGGCGGCGGCCACCTCGTCGGGGGGCGGGATCACCTGGTCGAGGAAGCGTTCGAAGCGGTCGAGCAGGGCCATCGGTCTTCGCCCGCGACGAGTACCACGGATCGCCCGTGGCGACTCCCCGCGTCGATTTGCCCGGCGACGCCGCGAGGTGTTATCGCCCGCAGCCCCCCGATGCCCGAGACGCGCAACCGCCCCGAGCTCGCACGCATGGCGCTCCTCAGCGCGGGCACGCTCGTCTCGCGCGTGCTCGGGATGCTGCGCGAGACGCTCATCGCGGCCACCTTCGACACGGCCGCGACCGACGCGTTCTTCGTCGCGTGGCGCCTGCCCAACGCGCTGCGCGCGCTGCTCGCCGAGGGCGCGCTCTCGGCGGCCTTCGTGCCCATGTTCTCGGCCACCCTCGCGCGCGGCCGCGACGCCCTCACGGGGCCCGTGACGCGCGCGGCGCCCGCCGACGCCCCCCGCGCCGAGCACCGCGACGACCTGCGCGAGGCGGTGGCGTACATCCGCGGCGCGAGCCTCGCGGTGCTGCTCTCGCTCACGGCGCTGGGGGTGGCCTTCGCGCGGCCCGCGCTGCGCGTGTTCGCCGGCGATTTCGGCGGCGACGCGGCGCGCTTCGAACTCTCGGCGGGCCTGCTGCGCGTGCTCTTCCCGTACATCTTCTTCATGGGGTCGGCGGCGGTGGGCATCGCCACGCTCCAGACGCTCGGGCGCTACGGGGCGCTGGCCTTCGCGCCGGCCCTCCTCAACGTGGCGTTCCTCATCGCGCCCTTCGCGCTCGTGCCGCTGTGCGTGCGCGCGGGCCTCCCCGCGATCTACGGCATGGCCCTCGGCGCGCTGCTCGGCGGCGCGCTCCAGCTCCTCGCGCTCGTGCCCCCGCTCGCGAAGGAGCGCATGCTCCCGCGGCCGCGGCTGTCGCTCTCGCACCCCGCCGTGCGGCGCGCGGCGACGCTGCTCGCGCCGAGCCTCGTGGGCCTGGGCATCTACCAGGTCGACGTGGTGGTCTCGAACCGCTTCCTCGCGTCGATGCCCGAGGGGGCCGTGAGCGCGTTCAGCTACGCGCAGCGCATCGCCGACATCCCGCAGGGCGTCTTCATCACCGCGGTGGGCAGCGCCTTTCTGCCCGAGCTCTCGCGCGCGATCACCGGCGGCGAGCGCGAGAAGGCCAGCGAGAAGCTCGGCGACATGCTGGCCATCGCGACCTTCGTGTCGGTGCCCGTCGCGGTGATCCTCGCGGCCTACGGCGAGGCCGTGGTGCCGCTCATCTACGGGTACGGCAAGTTCCAGCGGCAGGGGGCGCACGGCGTCGCCGAGGTGGTGCGCTCGCTGCGGTGGCAGGCCGCCAACGTGGCGCTGCTCTCGGTCGTGCGGCCCTTCATCGCGGCCTACCACGCCGCGCAGGCGCCGCGCGTGCCCGTGGCCGTGAGCGCCGTCGACCTCATGGCGTACATCGGCCTCGCGGTCGCGCTCTCGGGGCCCATGGGTCACGCGGGCGTGGCGGCGGCCATCGCGGGGTCGACCGCGGTGCAGCTCGCCCTGCTCGTGGCGTTCATCCACCGGCACGTGCGCGTGCCGTGGGCGCGGGTGCTCGGCACGCTCTGGCGCGTCGCGGCGGCGGCGGCGGCGGCGGGCGCCGCGGCGAGGGCGCTCGTGGCCGTGGTGCCGTGGCAGGAGCCGACCCTCCGGGCCCGCGGCCTCGCGATCGCGGGTGGCATCGCGCTCGGAACGGTGTATCTCCTCGCGGCATGGGCGCTGGGCATCCGGGAGATCGAGGCCGTCGCGAGCAGGCTGCGAAGCCGCCTGCGGCGTCGCCGCTAGACTGCGTCGACGCGGGCTACGTCGCCGAGGCGCGCATCGGGCAGGAGCTCCCTCCCCCGACGCTGCCCGAGGTGGCCTTCGCGGGCCGCTCGAACGTGGGCAAGTCGACGCTGCTCAACCGCCTGTGCCAGCGGCGCTCGCTCGCCCGCACGTCGCGCACGCCCGGCTGCACGCGCGGCGTGGTGCTCTTTCGCGCGGGGCTGCGCGACGGCACGCGCTTCGTCATCGCCGACCTGCCCGGCTACGGCTTCGCCGAGCGTTCGAAGGCCGAGCGCGAGGCGTGGGCGGGGCTCATCGAGCGCTACCTCCAGCAGCGCGCCTCGCTCGCGGGCGTGGTGATCCTCGTCGACGCGCGGCGCGGCATCGAGCCCGAGGAGGCGCAGCTCATCGAGTACCTCGAGCACATCAAGCGACCCTTCATGGTCGCCATCACCAAGGTCGACAAGCTCTCACGCGCCGAGCGGGCGCGCGCGCTGGCCACCATTCACAAGCGCACGAAGACCCCCGTCGTGGGCGTCTCGGGCGAGACCGGCGAGGGCCGCGAAGAGATCCTCCGGCGCATCAGGGCCCTCGTGCGCTTCGAGTCTGTGCCGTCTCAAGCTGGCACAGCCGAAGGCAACACGGACGCTCCGTCGACGCCCCCCGACCGCGTGTGACAGGGGTCTCTGCCAGCACCGCCCGACCTCTGAGCGTCTCGCCAAGTCCTTCGACGCGTCGTTGACGCTGGAAACGCGCTGGTCGAGAGTAGCTTCATGCTCCTCCGACTGCTCGCGCCGCTCACGGTGGCCGCGTTCACGCTGATGTCTTCCTCGCTGGCGGGCGCATCCGACGGATCGTACCGGGCGCCCGTGAAGATCGTGGACGTGCGAGGCGCGGCCGCGCTGCTGGCGCGGGGCGCGGCGGTGATCGACGCGCGCGACGCGGCGTCGTTCGCGCAGGGGCACCTGCCGGGCGCACAGATGTACGCCTGGCAGGCGTACACGGGCGACGGTTCGACGCGGGGGCGGCTCAAGCCCGACATCCAGGCCATCGCGCAGGCCCTCGCATCGCTGGGCATCGACGCGGGAAGACCCGCGCTCGTCTACGGCGTGGGGGCGCAAGGCTTCGGTGAAGAGGGCCACGCGGCGTGGCTGCTCGCGCTGCTCGGGCACCCCGACGTCGCGCTGCTCGATGGGGGCTTTCACGCGTGGCGCGCGGCGGGCCGACCGGTGGTCACCGCGTGGACCAAGGCGCGAACCGGGAGCTTTCAAGCGAGGCTGCGCGCGGAGCTGCGCGCCGAGCAGGCCGACGTGGCGCGCGCGAGACAGGTCGTCGACGTGCGCTCGCAGCAGGAGTTCCTCGGCGCGACGCCGTACGGGGAGCTGCGCGGCGGGCACATCGCGAACGCGCGGCACCTCGACTGGCGGAGGCTCCTCGACGAGAGCGGGCGCATCCTGCCCACCAACCGCGTGATGCGCTCGCTCGCCGACGCAGGCGTCGACCCCAACGTCGAGATCGTGACCTACTGCTCCTGCGGCGTGCGCAGCGCCTTCGCCGCGATGGCCCTCCTCGCACGGGGCGTCCCGAAGGTGCGCAACTACGACGCCTCCCTCGCCGAGTGGGCCGCCGACCCCACGCTGCCCATGGCGC
This sequence comes from Polyangiales bacterium, assembly GCA_039809605.1. GTDB lineage: Bacteria > Myxococcota_A > Polyangia > Polyangiales > CAISKJ01. The sequence goes on from JBDHVF010000847.1 coordinate 3,749, forward strand.
GGTGACAGAACGCGGCCCGCGCGAAGATGTCGCGCGCCGCTGCATTGTAGAACCGTTGCTGCAAGCTCCCGGCGTGGGGTACGGTCGGGCCGAAGGATCGGCACACCGTTCATGATCCCTCGGCGGGCCTTGTTCATCACCCTCTCGCTCTCGGTGTCAGGC
>JBDHVF010000848.1:0-3908 GCA_039809605.1 Polyangiales bacterium
GAGCACGCCCACGCCGCTCACGAGCTCACGCGCCCCGAGCGCCCGGAGCACGCCGCGCGTGCGCCGCCCGTCGCCCACGCCGATGAACGTCGTGAGCGCGCGCGGCGCGCCGAGCTCCGCGAGCCCCAGCGCCACGCTGAACCACCCGAGGCCGCGCGCGAGCCGTGCGGCGTCCCAGTCTCCCTCGCGGGCCGTCGCCGATTGCATCTCCATGGTGCGTCTCCTTCCGGGAGATCACCGTCAGCAACGCGCGTTCCCGCGGCGGCCTCGCGCGGTCTCGCGACGCCCGCGTCGGGCTCGCGCGTGGTGCTGCGCCACGGTGTGGTGACGAGGCACCCGCGGGCGGCGCTACGATCGCCGCCCATGATCGAACTGCCGCACGCCATCACCTCGGACCTCGCGGCCGCGACGCAGCGCGAGTGGCTCGTCACCAACGGCCTCGGGGGCTTCGCGTCGGGCACCGTGTCGGGCGTCGCCACGCGGCGCTACCACGGGCTGCTGGTGGCAGCCCTCGCGCCCCCGCGCGGGCGGCACGTGCTCGTGTCGCACCTCGACGAGTGGCTGACCCTCGGCGGCGCGCGCGCGGCCCTCTCGTCGCACGCCTTCCCCGGCGCGGTGCACCCCGACGGGTGGCGGCGCGTGGAGTCGTTCGCGCTCGACCCGCTGCCCGTGTGGCGCCTGCGCGCGGGCCACGCGCTGCTCGAGCGCTCGGTGTTCATGGTGCGCGGCGAGAACACCACCGTGGTGCGCTACACGCTCCTGCGCGCGCCGCGCTCGGCGCTGCTCACGGTGCGGCCCTTCGGGGCGTTCCGTGATTTTCACTCGCACCGGCGCGTCGACCCCGCGGTGCGCGTCGCGGCCGACGTCGACCCCGAGCACCCCGGCACCGTGCGCTGGACGCCCCACGAGGGTTGGGTGACCGTGACCCTGCGCTCGCCCGGCGTCTTCGCGTCGTCGCCCGACTGGTGGCGCGATTTCGAGCACGCCGTCGAGCGCGAGCGCGGCCTCGACGACCGCGAGGACCTCTTCACGCCGGGCGAGTTTCACCTCGCGCTCGCGCCCGGCGAGACGGCGTACGTGACCGTGACCTCGGAGCGAGAGGCGCCGCACGACCCCGCGGCGGCCGAGCGCGACGAGGTCGCGCGGCTGCGCTCGCTCGTGCCGTCGGGAGAGACCGACGCGCGCGTCGCGCAGCTGCTCGTGGGCGTCGACGCGTACCGGGCCGACCGCGCCGAGCCTCCCGCGCTGCTCGCGGGCTACCCCTGGTTCGAGGACTGGGGCCGCGACACGCTCATCGCGTTCACGGGCGCGTACCTCGTGCCCGGGCGCTTCGCCGAGGGGCGCGCCCTGCTCGCCGCGTTCGCGCGCTACGTCGACCGGGGGATGGTGCCGAACCGCTTCCCCGACGGGGCCTCGGGCCACGCCGACTACAACACCGTCGACGCGCCCGTGTGGCTCTTTCACGCCGCGCGGCGCTACGTGCAGTACACGGGCGACGCGGCCTTCGGCGTGGGGGTGATGCTCCCGGCGCTGCGCGAGGTCGAGCGGTGGTTCCGCGCGGGCACGCGCTACGGCATCCGGGCGGGCGACGACGGGCTCGTGTACGCGGGCGACCCGTCGTCGCAGCTCACGTGGATGGACGCCCGCGTCGGCGACCACGCGTTCACCCCGCGCCACGGCGCGCCCGTCGAGGTCAACGCGCTCTGGCACGCGGGGCTCCTCACGCTGGCGTGGCTCTCGGAGCTCGCGGGCGACCACGCCTCGGCCGCGCGCCACCGCGCCGCCGCCGCGCGCACGCGCGAGTCGTTCCGCGCGCGCTTCTGGAACGCGGCGGACCACTACCTCTACGACGCCGTGCGCGAGGGCGGGGCCGACGCCTCGGTGCGCCCCAACGCGCTCTACGCCGTGGCGCTGCCGGGCGAGCTGCTCGACGCGCGCCAGCGCAGGGCCGTGATCGACCGCGCGCGCGACGAGCTGCTGGTGCCCTTCGCGCTGCGCACGCTCTCGCCGCGCGACCCGGCCTACCGCGGGCGCTACGCGGGCGACCCCTGGTCGCGCGACGGCGCCTACCACCAGGGCACCGCGTGGCCCTTTCTGCTCGGCGCGTACACCAGCGCGCTCGTGCGCCACGCGTCGCTCTCGGGCGACCCCTCGGCGCTCGACGGCGCGCGCCACGCCGTGCGCTCGCTCTTCGAGGGCTTCGATGAAGCCGTCACCGCGCGGGGCCTCGGGCACCTGCCCGAGATCGTCGAGGGAGACCCCCCGCACCGCTCGGTGGGGTGCTTCGCGCAGGCGTGGTCCGACGCCGAGGCGCTGCGCGCGCTCTGCGAAGACGGGCTCGCGAGGGGCCCCGCCGACGAGCTGAAGGTTACGGGCTGAAGCGGATCGCGCCGGTCGCGCTGACCGCCATCGCGGCGTTGTACGAGTGCTGGCGCCCGGCGGCGCCGTCGGGGCTCTCGATGCCGACGGTGGCCGAGTCGCCCGTCACGCGGCGCGCCGCGTCGCCGGGCGTGAGCGAGCAGTAGTGCAGCTCGATCGCGTTCGAGCCCTCGAAGAGCTTGGCCTGGAAGGTCATGCGCGCGCGCTCGTCGCGGTAGAAGGCGAAGTTGGTCCACTGCACGACGAAGCGGCGCGCGGGCGCCGCGCCGAGCACGCGCGTGACGACGCTCGAGCCCATCACGGGGAAGAGGTCGTCCCAGAGCGCGGCGACGAAGCCGTTGGGCGCCGCGGCCGTGGGGATGGGCTGGTTGTCGTACGCGGTGCTCGCGGGGCCCGTGAGCGACGGGAAGAGCTGCAGCAGCCCGTTCGACGACGCCGCGAACTCGAGCTCGCGCTGGCCGTAGAAGGTGAACGGGAACGGCAGGTCGGTGAGGGGCGAGGCCGTGTCGTCGCCGTTGACGCCCATGAGCGTCGTGCCGCCCGTCACGTCGTCGCACGCGCGCGGCACGGCGGTCTCGACGTACTCGCGGCGCACGTTCACGTCGAGGTCGAAGAAGCCGTTGGTGGCGTTGGTCGCGCCGCCCACGGCCGCGACGAGCGTGCGGTCGGCGCCCGAGGTGTTGGTGTAGACCAGCGTCTCGGGCGCGTTGACGCCGCCCGCGTTGGCGCTCGCGAGGCACGCGGGCGCGCCGCACGCGCCGAGCAGGCGGATCACCGGGTCGACGCCCGGCGCGGGGCGCGCGTGGAGCGTGAGCTGCTCGCCCGCGCCGACGTGCACCGAGTAGTAGAGCACCGTGCCCGTGGCCGCCGGCAGGCACGGGCCCGTGAGGTTCTCGACGCCCGCGGCGCCGTTCTGCGCCGTGACGCTCGCGCCGCTCGCGAGGGCCGTCGCGGTCGCGCACGAGGTGTTCTCCGGCGGCGGAAGGATGCGCACCGTGCCGTTGAACGCGCCCGAGGTCGACGCGTCGAAGCTCGACACCGCCGCCCAGACGGTCTGCGTCGTCGCGGCGGTGTTGGTCCAGCGCAGCGTCTCGGCCGCGCCCGCGCCGCCTCCGTCGGTCGACGCGAGGCAGCTCGTGGCCGCGCACGCGTTGAGAAAGCGCAGCACCGGGTCCCACGTGCCCACCGGCGTCGCGGTGAAGACCAGCGAGCTCCGCGGCGGCACCGCGGCGCGGTAGAAGAGCGCGGTGCCCTGCGCGCCGGGCACGCACACGCCGTTGAGCCGCGTGAATCCCGTGCCCGGGTTCTCGCCCGTGAGCGTCGTCCCGTCGGCCACCGCGGTCGCCATCGAGCACGACGCGTTCGCGGGCGCCGTCGGCGGCGCCGTGAGCGCGGCCGTGAGCGTGAACGGCCCGCCCGTCGTGCCCGTGCCGCTCGCCACCGAGACCACCACCGTGAGCGGCGCCGCCCCGCGGTTGTCGATCACCTCGGTCGCGGGCGCGCCGGCCGTGGGCGACGTGCCGCTCGCC
>JBDHVF010000849.1:0-3903 GCA_039809605.1 Polyangiales bacterium
CGCGTCGAGCATGGCCGCGCGGATGCGGTCGTCGGTGATCGTGAACACGCACACGTCGGCCGTGCGCCGCGCGCGCGAGAACTCGTCGCGGATCGCGTCGAGGCAGTCGTCGCCGGGGCTGAAGCACGCGCGCGAGGCGGGCTGCGCGCGCTCGCCGTCGCCCTGCGCGAGCCTCGCGAGGCCGAGCACCCACGCGAAGGTGTCGCGCATGCGGGGGTCTCCCATCGAGGCGCGCGCCAGCACGATGGCCTGTGCGCAGAAGAGGGTGACCGTCTCGGGGTCGAGGGCTCCCTTCGCGAACACGCGCTCGATCTCGCGCCGCGTGGCGGGCGTGATGCGCGGGTCGTCGAGGGTCTTCTGGAGCAGGGCTTCGAGCTCGCGTGCGCTCATCGTGGCGGCGGACTCTACACCACCGCGGCCGTTGCCCGCCCCGCGCCGCTGCGAGACCATCGCGTCATGCGCGCCGCCGCCCTGCTGGTCTGCTCCGTCGTCACGACCGCCTGCGCCTCGTCGGGCGCGCTGCCGCCCGCGTCCACCGCCGCGCCCGTCGCGGTGATCCCTCGCTGGGCCGAGCCCGCCTCGTCGCTCACGGCGCCCGCCGGGGGCGTCGCGAGCCGCGCGGTGCTCTCCCCCGTGGCCGCGCGCGAGACCGTGCACATCGCCGCGCCTGCGGAGCGCGACCCCGTCGACGCGCTGGTCGCCTCGCGCCACGGGCGGCGCCGGCTGCGCTCGTTCACGCTGCGCGACGCGCCCGTGGGAGAGACGCTGCGCATGTTCGCCGAGCTGGGTGACTTCAACGTCGTCGTGACCGACGAGGTGGGCGACCGTCGCGTCACCCTCACGCTGCGCGACGTGTCGCTGCTGGCGGCCTTTCGCGCGGTGCTCTCGGCCGCGCACCTGGGCGCCGAGGTCGTCGGCGGCGAGGTCGTCGAGGTGCGCCCCGCGTCGTCGGCGGCGATGTAGAGCGACAAGGCCCCCACTCCCAGCCTCGCCCCCGCCTCGGGGGCGAGGAGCCGGAAGGTGAGAGGAGTCGAGAGCGCTCGAGCACGTTCACTACGCGCGATTCTCACTCGACGCGTCAGAGCGGAGACGGAGGAGTCAATCGTCGAGAGCGCTCTCGACTCCTCTCACCTTCCGGCTCCTCGCCCCCGAGGCGGGGGCGAGGCTGGGAGTGGGGGCCTCCGCGACGTTCTACGGGCGCTACCGCGGGCCCCAGAGGCCCGGCGGCATCGTGCGCGGAGGCCGCGTGGGCGCGTCGTCGTAGGGGTTGGGCGCGAGCGGCAGCGCGCGCAGCCGCCGCGTCGCGCGCGACGGGGTCGACGAGCGCGCGAGGCGGGCGCGCTCCACGCGCGGGGGTTCTGGCGTCGCGGGCGTCACCGGAGACACAGGGGCAGCGGGCGGCGGCGTGAGCGCGCGCACCTCGACCACGGGCGCCGAGGGGGGCGCGACGCGACGGGCGGCCGCGCGCGGAGCGACCTGCGACGGGGCGACGGCCGCGCGGACGCCCACCACGGCGCCGAGCACGATCGCCAGAGCGAAGAGCACCGTCCACGCGGGGTGCGGCGCGCGGCGCGAGGGCTCGCGCACGGCCGACGCCTCCCACGACGCGGGCGTCGAGTCGGGCACCTTGCGCTGCCCCGTGGTCGACGAGGCTTCGCCGCTCGGGAGCTCGACCGCCGAGACGTCGACGGGCGCGGTCTCGATCGTCGCGTCGGCCTCGCCCGCGTTCGCCTCGGGCGGGAGCGACACCACGTCGGTGCGCTCCTCGAGGGCCGTGAGGCACGCGCGGGCCTCTTCGAGGAAGGCCTCCATGGTGGCGAAGCGCCGGTCGAGGTCGCGCTCGAGCGCGCGGTGCACGAGCTCGGCGTACTCGGGCGCGAGGGCCGTCACGTGCAGCGAGAGCGGCGCCGGCGGGTCGTGCGCGATGCGGTAGAGGAGCTGATGGCGGTTCTGCGCCTCGTAGGGCCGCGCGCCCGACGCGGCGTAGTAGAGCACCGCGCCGAGCGACCAGACGTCGGTGCGGCCGTCGACCTGCTCCACGTCGCCGCGCGCCTGCTCCGGGGACATGTAGTACGCCGTGCCCATCACCTCGCCGAGGGCCGTCCCCTGGAGGCTCTCGCCGTCGTCGTCGACCACGCGCGCGATGCCGAAGTCGATCACCTTCGGCACCACGCCCCGCGGCGTGCGCGCGAGAAAGATGTTGTCGGGCTTGATGTCACGGTGCACCACGCCGCGCGAGTGCGCGAACGCGAGGGCCTCCATCACGGGGATGGCCGCGCGCAGCGCCTCGGCCGCGCCCATGGGCCCCTGCGACGTGACGCGCTGCTTGAGGTCCTCGCCGTCGAGGAACTCCTCGACGATGAACACCGTGGCGCCCTCTTGAATGAGGTCGAACACGCCCACGATGTTCGGGTGCTCGATGCGGCACGCGGCGCGCGCCTCCTGCGCGAAGCGCCGGGCCACGTGGGCCTTCGCCGCGAGGTCGGGGCGCAGCACCTTGATCGCCACGCGGCGGGTCGTGTCGAGGTTCACGGCTTCGAAGACGGCCCCCATGCCGCCCGACCCCACGAGGCGCGCGACGCGGTACTTGCCCCCGCCAAGAAGGTCTCCGACGGCTGGGAGTGCCTGCCCCTCTGCCACGCGCTTGCCTCGCGGGCGACCGTACCACCGCGGGCGCGCGCGCCACAACGCCCGCGCGCTGGCGGCGCGTCGCGCGATCGCCGACACTGCGTTGCGTGGACGGAATCCTCCTGGTCGACAAGCCCCGCGGCATCACCTCGCACGACGTGGTGGCGCGCGTGCGACGCGCGGTGCGCGACCGCTCGGTGGGCCACGCGGGCACGCTCGACCCCATGGCCACGGGCCTGCTCGTGGTGCTGCTCGGCCGCGCGACGCGCCTCTCGACCTGGCTCACGCTCGACCGCAAGCGCTACGTCACCACCGTGCGCTTCGGCTCCACCACGGCGTCGCTCGACGCCGACGGCCCCGTCACCGCCGACGGAGCTCCGCTGCCCTCGCGCGACGCGGTGATCGCCGCGGTGGAGCGCGCCGTGGGCCCCATGATGCAGGTTCCTCCCGCGGTGAGCGCGATCAAGGTCGGGGGTGTTCCGATGCACGAGCGCGCGCGCCGCGGCGAGGAGGTCGCCCTCGACGCGCGCCCGGTGACCCTCGAGCGCGCCGCGGTGCTCGACGTACGCGAGGGCGAGTGCGACCTCGACCTCACGGTGTCGAAGGGCTTCTACGTGCGCTCGTTCGCGCGCGACCTCGCGGCCGACCTGGGCACGCTCGGCCACCTCACGGCGCTGCGCCGCACCGAGTCGGGCGCGTTCACGCTCGACGGCGCGCTCCCGCCCGACGCGCTCGAACGAGCGTCACGCGGCGACGAGGCCGCGCGCGCGGAGCTCCACGCGAAGGTGCTCCCGCTCACGGCGGCCGCGAGGGCGATGCGTACGCTCACGGTCGACGCGGCCGCGGCCACGGCGCTCGGCCACGGCAAGCGCGTCGCCACCGTGGCAGAGGATGGCGTGGCGCTGGTGCTCGACGAAACGGGCGCGCCCGTGTGCGTGGCGAACGTGTCCGAGGGCGTGATGTCGGTCGCGCGGGGGTTCGGGGGGGCGTAGCCGCGGATGCGCGCATCCGCGGCGAGGGGATGTGCGCGCGTTCACGCGGGGAATGCGGGCGTTGGGGATCGCGCATCCGCGCGTGGGATGCGGGCGTTGGGGATCGCGCGTCCGCGCGTGGGATGCGGGCGTTGGGGATCGCGCATCCGCGCGTGGGATGCGGGCGTGGCGGTCGCGCATCCGCGCGTGGGATGCGGGCGTTGGGGTTGCTCAAACCCGGCGTCGAGCCGCCGGGCTGTGCAGGGATGCGGCCCCTCCGGGGCGCAAGAATGGGGGATCGCCC
>JBDHVF010000850.1:0-3884 GCA_039809605.1 Polyangiales bacterium
TCCGCGCGGTCGGGCGACGCGTCCGAGGAGGTGGACGACTCGGGGCAGCCGATCAGCAGCAGCGCGGCGAGCGCGAGCAGACACGCGCGGTGCGCGGCGGCCATGAGGTGATGAAGTGCGGGGCGCATGGGGGCCTTCACTCTACGTGGCATTCGGGGCGCGCAACAGTCGAACCGTGGGAAAGCCAGGGTCGCTCCCGAAGGGCTGCGTGCTCCCCGGAGCGGTGTCACGAGGGGAGATGACGCCGAGATCGAAGACGCGTCCCGTGAGGCTCGCCGAGAGGTGAATGTACCCGCCCCGAGTGTCGCGGTTCCGATGCTCGGCCGTGACCCCTGTCCTGGCTTTGACGATGATCCCCATCAGCACCAGATCGATGCCGCTCTTGCCAGGGCCGTCCCACACGACCGAAGGCTGGTCGATGCTCGCCTGTCTCTGCTCCTCGAAGTCAGTATCGCCGCCGATTGGACCCGATACGTTGTTCATGTTGTAGTTGATGAGTACGCAGGCGTCGCGCGCGGTGCGCGCCCGGACATCTTCCGCGGGAGCCGCGTAGGTCGCCATGAACTGCCAGCTCTGCGTCTCGATCTGCTGCGACACGAAGCTGGCACCTTCGAGAAGACCGTCGGAACGCACATGGGTGGGCGCCGCGAGGTGGATGTCCGTGCCGTTCACGGTGTTCCGCTCGGCGTTGATGATCGCGACGCCACGAGGGTCGTAAAGCCTCGTCGAGTGCAGTACGCAGTCGTGCAGGCCGAACCACCCGCTGTGCGCCGCGATGAGGGGATTGGCCGGCCCGGTCAGCGTACAGGTCTGGAACTCGGCGATGACGCTGTCGCGACCGTCGAGTCGGACGCAGACGAGATCCTCGCCGCGCGTGTGAGTGATGCCGCTCGAGCGCGTCTGGTTGGCATACGCCGTCTCCAGGCGACAGTGGCGGAACGCGAGCAATGTCGGCGATCGCATGCCGACGCTGACCGCCTCGCCATCGATGCGCACGAGCGCGGAGCGCGCGTTGATGAAGGAACACCCGTCGAACACGCCGGCGCCACCCGCCACGGGATTGACGATGTCGAGGCAGCGGATCGCCAGGAGACCGCCGTTGAAGGAGACGTTCTTCACCGTGAAGCCCGAGGGCCCGCGGATCGCGAGGAACGCGTCACCGGCCGTCGAGGACCACTGTACGGAAGCGAAGAAGTTCGCGCGCCCGACGCCCACGCTCCCCACACCGTGCTCTCCACGCAGGACGAACCCCGCGGTGTTCACCGGGTGAAGGGGGCGCGGCGGTGCGCCGAGCTCCGTCCGGGGCACGCCGAACGAGACCTCACCGATGAGCGTGTACGAGCCGCTCAGCACGACCGGGATGGCCGGCATGCGGCGCAGCCTGGGTGCCCCCGACGCGAATTGCACCGCTCCAGCCTCATCTCGCAACGGTCGCAGCCTGTGCCGGTGCGCGGCGTCGAACGCCGCCTGGATCGCCCGACAGTTGCGGATCGCGCCATCCACGCCAGCCAGGCTGACGGCTCCCCACCACTCGGGATAGACCTCGCGCACACGCGATCCGGCCAGCAGGATCAGTCCGGCGTCGTCCTCGTTGCCGTGCGAGGTGGAGATGGCGAAGATCTCGCTGCGCGGCGCCTGGATCTCTCCGTGGATTTCCACCCTGACGAGTTGATCCTCCTCGTCGGGATCTCCCACATCGCGCACGTTCACTCGCCCCCTGCCCAGTGGGACGAGCACCGCGCCCGGCGCGAAGCAGAGCGTGATGTCCTCGTAGACGACGATGTCGCCGCCTTCGACCGACGCTGCCGGGTCCTCGAGCGGGCGTTCCGCATGTCCACGGCGCCGCCGTCCCAGAAGGTACCGTCCTGGCGGGAAGTAGATGTAGCCGCCACCCGCGCTATGCGCGTCATCGAGCATCTTCTGAAAGTCGACGGTGTTCTGCGATGCGATGCCCTGATCGACCACCCCGTCGGCGGTCGATTGCAGGGGCGGTGCCGCGATGCGATGTTCTTCTCCGAAAGCCATGATGCGCTCTCCGTGTCTGGTCGATGGAACGTGCCGGGAAGCCGAAATGGCGGACCGCCGTATCGGGCATCGCCTCGCAGGGCGAGAGCCCCGCATCGTACGTTGCGCGCACGATGCGGGGCGCCGCGAAGTTGCCGTCAGGTCGCGCGGGCCATGCCCGTCATCGTGACGGTGGCGTTGTTGACGCCGGCCACGATCTTCCAGCGGATGTACCGGAGGAGCGGCTTGCTCGACGCCGGCACCTGGAGGAAGTTGTTGGCGTTGCCCGCGTTGAACGACGAGAGGGTGCCGATGTCGACCCAGGAGTTGTCGTCGGAGTTGCGGGTCATCGCGGTCTGCACGGTCACCGAGGTCGGCGCGTTGCCCGGGATGTCGATCTGGAAGTCGACCGACTTGTACGCCGACACGTCGATGGCCTCGTCGTAGGTCTGCGTCTTCGTCGTCGAAGACGCGACGTACTGCGCCGTCGGGATGAGGGAGATCACGTCTGCCCTGGCACACCTTCTCTTTCATGAACCTTCGGGCAGGCGGCGCCCCATGCGCCGCTGCCCCTCTGGTTCCGAGCCGCGCTCGTCGCGACTCTCACTCTGATAAACCCCTCCGGACCGAAGATGGGGACACGAAAAGTGACTCGACCGCGCGCCGCTGCGAGCGCAGGTGTCGCCGCGCTCGCTGGAGCGCCTTGCGGGCCGCTTCGAGGTGCAGTCCCAGTGACGACGCCGCTTCGGCGACGGGCCTGCCGTGCACATCGACGAGGCAGACGAGCGCGGCGTCGCGAGGTCGAAGCAGCCCCTGTTCGACCAGCCGCGCCTCGAGGGCACGAGCGGCTTCCATGTCCGCGGCGTCGAGCTCGATGTGGCGGTCGTTCGCCGGTCGGGCGTTGCGGAGCTCGATCACCAGATCGAGTCCGTGAACGCCTGCGTCGAGGTCAGCCCCGGCGCTCTCGGCGATTCGAACGACCCTCTCGAGTGCCTTCCGCTGTCGGCGCTCCGCCTTGCGCTGACGCCGGAGCCGGTTCTCGACGGCCCACCCCACACCCGCCTGGACGTGAGGCGTACGTGCGTCGGGGTCGAACGCGTCGAGGCACGTCACGAGGGCCGCGAAGAGCTCGGCTGCTCCCTCGCGAAGTTCGCGGCCCTTCGTGGCGAGCCGCCAGCAACGCCCGACCACGCCAGCGTGCAGCGCGTAGAGGAGCGCGCTGAGCGCGGCCCCATCGCGGCTCCGACGGTGGAGCCGCAGCAGGTCCGCGAGCAGCGCGTCGCGCTCCGCGGAGTACGGTCGCGCGGCGTCCAGCCGGACGAGCAGCGTCGGCACGTCGGCCACCTCGGCCAGCGTCGTCAGCCCCGCGCCATGTCGTGCGAGGAGCACGTCGAAGGGCGCCTGCTGCGCCGCCCGCAGCAATGCAGGGGCCATCTTGCTGAATGGCATACATGACCTCGTTCCCGCGCGATGGAAGGCCGCGGGCGCTCGAAGTGGAGGACGTTCATCAGCGTGCCTGCCCCAAAGGGCCCAGGCGCCGATTCCCCAGGGATCGAGTGCCAGACTGTCACGGCAAATGCCGCGTGTCAACGGCGGCTCGGCCTTCGTGTGGCGGTGGTCTACCTGCGCACGTCGGCGGTCAACCTTCGCACCCGCGCGGCCAACCTGCGCGTGGCGGCGGTCAACCTTCGCACCCGCGCGGTCAACCTTCGCACCCGCGCGGTCAACCTTCGCACCCGCGCGGTCAACCTCCGCACCCGCGCGGTCAACCTCCGCACCCGCGCGGTCAACCTCCGCACCCGCGCGGTCAACCTTCGCACCCGCGCGGTCAACCTTCGCACCCGCGCGGTCAACCTTCGCACCCGCGCGGTCAACCTCCG
>JBDHVF010000851.1:0-3883 GCA_039809605.1 Polyangiales bacterium
GAGGGCGCGCCGCCCGCGCCCGCTCCGCCCGCTCCGCCGCCGCCGATCGTCACCGCGCCGCCCGCTCCCGCGGCGCCCGCGCAGCCCCCCGAGGGAGAGGGCGCGGGCGAGGCCACGGTGCGCACGCGACGCCAGCCCGGCGCCGCGACGGTGATGACCCTGCGCGCCGAGGAGCTCACCACCGTGCCGGGCACCTTCGGCGAGCCCACGCGCGTCGTGGCGACGATGCCCGGCGTGTCGCGAACGCCCTTCGGATTGGGCCTCTTCGTGGTGCGCGGGGCGTCGTTCGAGAACACGGGGTTCTTCATCGACGGCTTCCCGGTGCCGGTGCTCTACCACTTCGGCTTCGGGCCCGCGGTGATCTCGTCGCGCCTCGTGGGCGAGCTCAACTTCTACCCCGGCGGATACCCCCTCACGTACGGGCGCTTCTCCGCGGGCGTGATCAGCCTCGACACGCGGCCGCCGCCGACCGACCGGCCCTTCGCGGAGTTTCAGGTCGACGTGCTGCGCGCGAGCGCGATGGGCGTGATGCCCTTCGACCACCAGCGCGGCTCGATCGCCGTCGCCGCGCGGCGCAGCTACTACGACCTCATCATCCCGCTGATCGTCGAGGGCGTGGGGCTCTCGTACGCCGACTACCAGGTGCGCGCCGACTACCGCTTCTCGCCGCGGGCGCGCGCGTCGGTCTTTCTCTTCGGCTCCAACGACAGCTTCGACCGCAGCGCCGCCGCGGGCGTGGGCGCGACGGCGCAGTCGCAGAACTCCGCGCTGAGCTACACGTTCCACCGGCTCATCGCGAAGTACGAGCACGCGCTGCCCGGCGGCGCGTCGATCACGCTCTCGGGCATGGCCGGCGTCGACTTCCTCTCGACCACCTCGACGCAGCCCGGCCAGCCCGACCAGTCGCTCGGCTCCACGGGCTACATCCTCGGCGAGCGCGCGATGCTGCGCATCCCCACGGGGCGCGTGCTGACCACGCAGGTCGGCCTCGACGTGCTCACCATCGCGTACGACGCCGACGTGCACATCCCGCTGCCGAACAACATCGGCGGCGTGCCCCCGCCCGCGTTCAACCCCGAGGTCGTGCGCTTCAACCCCCGCGTCACCCAGCTCGGCGTGGCCCTCGTGGCCGAGGAGGTGCTGCGCCTCGACCGCGTGGACCTCACCGCGGGCGCCCGGCTCGACCGGCTCACCTACGGCAACGTCGAGACGTTCATCGCCGACCCGCGCGCGGTGCTGCGAGTGCGCGCGGCCGACGCGCTCACGATCACGGCCGCGTCGGGGTTCTTCCACCAGCCGCCGCCCTTCGTGCAGCTCGTGCCCGGCATCGGCAACCCCGACCTGCGCCCGCAGCGCTCGTGGCAGTCGTCGGTGGGCGTCGAGCTCAGCCTCCCGTGGAACATCGAGGCGCGGCTCACGGGCTTCTTCAACCGCATGTTCAACCTCCAGCGGCCGACGAGCGAGGTGGTCGACTCGCCCCAGGGGCCGCGCAGGCTCTTCTTCGCCGACGACGGCCAGGGCCGCTCGTACGGCCTCGAGGTGCTCGTGCGCAGGCGCCTCGAGCGCGGCGTCTACGGGTGGGTCTCGTACACGCTCTCGCGCAGCGAGCGCTACCTCGAGGGCGGCACCGTGGTGCCCTTCAGCTTCGACCAGACGCACGTGCTCAACCTCGCGCTCTCGTGGCAGATCACGCCGAAGTGGCGCGTCGGCGGGCGCTTTCAGCTCGCGACGGGCAACCCCACCCAGGACGTGACGGGCGCCTTCTTCGACGCCGACACCGACCGCCACCGACCCCTCTTCGCGCCGCAGGGCCCGGGCCTGCCGCAGGCGCGCCTGCCGACCTACCACCAGCTCGACATCCGCGTCGATTATCGCTTCCGGTGGGGGCCCTTCGACATGTCGGCGTACCTCGACGTGATCAACGTCTACTACGCGCAGAACACCGAGGCGTGGCTCTACCAGTACGACTTCGCGCGCCGCACCAACTTCCCCGGCGTGCCCATCCTGCCCACCCTCGGGCTCACCGGTGAGCTTCGCTGACGGCGCATCGCCGGGGTGGTTGACGCCGCCGCGACCGACGTGAGAAGAGTCCGCACGATCGCGCGCGGAGCGACGTCTCGCTCGCATGCTTCACATCTCGACGGAGGACGCGGATGACGTTTCAATCTCGCTGGTGGCTGCCCATGGCGATGGCCGGCAGTCTCGTGATGGCCTGTAGCAGCGGCGGCGGCGGGGGATCGCCCACGCCCGCCGACGGCGGCGACGACACGCCCGCGACCGGCGACTCGTCGATGATGGGCGACGCGTCGATGATGGGCGACGTCGCGGCCGACCGCCCCGCGGACCGCCCCGCCGACCGCCCCGCGGACACCATGTCGTCGAGCCCCTGCGCGTCGGCGATGGACATCTCCTCGATGATGCCGGGCATGGACGGCTCGATCCACGTGATGGGCAACAACGAGTCGGGCGCCCCGGTGCAGCTCGGCATGCTGCCCATGACCTGCGTCAACGGCGGCCAGGGCGGCGAGAAGGGCTCCGTGGTCGTCTACTCGTACACGATGCGCGCCGCGGGCACGCTCCGTGTGAGCACCGACAACCCCGGCACCTCCGACGACATGTTCGACACGGTCGTCGCGGTGCTCTCGTCGTGCTCGGCCACCGCCCCCGCGCTCGCGTGCAACGACGACGTCGGCCGCGGCATGCTGCACTCGACGGCCACCACGAGCCCGCTCATGGCCGGCCAGCGCGTGTTCATCGTCGTGGGCGGCTACGGCGAGGACGCGTCGAGCGCCTCGACGGGCGACTTCGAGCTCACCGTGCGCGAGGTGGCGCCGGTGCCCGTGGGCGGTGCCTGCATGGCCGGCTCGGTCTGCGCGACGGGCTCGACCTGCGTCGCGAACGTGGGCTCGACCACCATGGGCACCTGCCTCGCCGAGGGCACCTCGCGCGGGCAGTGCCGCGTGACGGGCACGGCCTGCGACATGGGCCTCGCGTGCACGGTCGACATGCCCTCGATGACCAACCGCGGCCAGTGCCTCACGCCCGTGACCACGGGCGCGGCGTGCGGCGCGACGAGCGTCTGCACGATGGGCTCGGTGTGCCCGAACTTCATCGCGCCCGCGGCGATGGGGGGCGGCGGTGACGCCGGCATGGGCGGCGACGCCAGCGTCGACGCGGGCCCGGCCGACGCGGGCTCCGCAGACGCCGGCTCGGCCGACGTCGCCCCGACCGACGGCGGCGCGACCGACGGCGGCACCCCGACGGCGTCGCGCCGCTGCGTGGCGCCCGTGATGGAGGTCGAGCCGAACAACACGCCCGCGATGCCGCAGGCGCCCGTGATGTCGACGACGACGTTCCGCGCGGCGCTGGCCGCGGGTGACACCGACTGCTTCAGCGTGACGGTGCCCGCGGGCACCACGCTCTTCGCCGAGACCAGCGACGCCAACGGCGGCTGCAACCTCGGCATGGGCGCCGACACCATCCTCACCGCGTACCACCAGGGCGAGGCGATGATGATCGGGCAGAACGACGACGCGACGGGCCGCGGCCTCTGCTCGACGCTCTCGGGCGCCGGCGCGGGCGCGACCGCCGCCCTCACGCGCGTGGCCGCGGGCACGTACACCTTCTGCGTGTCGGGCTACATGCCCGCGATGAGCGACGCCGGCGCGACGCCCATCATGCAGTACTACCTCACGATCGGCGTGACGCCGGGCATGTGACCGCGGCGCCGCGGGCGCTTCTGTCAACGCGCCCGCGGCAAATTCCTCCCACCTCGCGCCGCCTCGCTACCGTTGCTCGCATGAGCGACGGACGCTCCGTCACCCTCCTCCTCGCTGCTCCGCTCGTCGCCCTCGGCGCGGTGCCGTTCGCGTGGGCCGACCCC
>JBDHVF010000852.1:0-3880 GCA_039809605.1 Polyangiales bacterium
GAAGTACCGCCCCGCCACGCGCCGCACGTCGGCCGCGGTGACGGCGAGGTAGCGATCGAGCTCGGTGTGGATGACGTTCGCGTCTCCGTCGAACATCTCGTACGCCGCGAGCAGGCGCGCCCGGATGAGGTAGCGCTGCACCTCGAACACGAACTGCCGCCGGAGGAGGTTGTGAGCCCGCTCGAGCTCGCGCGCGGTGAGGCCGTGGCGCGCGATGTCGTCGAGCTCGCGGTCGATCACCGCGCGGGCCTCTTCGCCCGTGTGCCCCGGCCGCAGGACGCACCACACCGTGAAGATGTCGGGGCCGCGGTGGCCCTCGGTGTCGACCTCGATGGAGCTGGCGATCTCGCGCCGCCTGACGAGGGCTTGATAGAGCCGCGAGCTCTGGCCGTTGCCGAGCGCGGTGGCGAGCACGTCGAGCGGGTAGTGGTCGGGCGTGCGCCTCGTCGGGATGTGCCACACGACGTGAAACGCGGGCGCCTGGGCGTGCGGGTCGGTGACGGTCTCGCGGCGCTCCTCGCGCTGGGGCTCGTAGGGGGGCTCCTGCCAGGGGCGGGGTGCGCGCGCGGCGATGGGGCCGAAGTACCGGCCCACGAGGGACATCGCCTGCGCGGGGTCGAAGTCGCCCGCGATCGCGATCACGGCGTTGTTCGGGGCGTAGTAGCGGTCGTGGAAGGCGCGCACCTCGTCGAGCGAGGCGCGGCGGAGGTCGTCCGTCGCGCCGAGGGTGTCGTGCTCGTAGGGGAAGTAGCCCTGGTAGGCGAGCTCGTCGCGCCGCAGGAACGAGAGCATGTAGGGCCTGTTCTCGTACGACTGGCGGCGCTCCTCCATCACGACGACGCGCTGGACTTCGAAGGTCTCGCGGGTGACCGCCAGCGAGCGCATGCGGTCGGCTTCGAGAAAGAGCCCGAGGGCGAGCTCGTTGGAGGGGAGCACGTCGGCGTAGTGGGTGCGGTCCTGGTTGGTGCGTCCGTCGAACCAGCCGCCGCGCGCGGTGATCAGCCGGAAGTGCTCTCCCTTGCCGACGTTCTCGCTGCCCTCGAACATCAGGTGCTCGAAGAGGTGCGCGAAGCCCGAGTGGCCCGGCTCCTCGACGCGCGCGCCCACGTCGTAGAAGACCTCGATCGCCACCGTGGGCGAGGTGTGGTCGGGCGAGAGCACCACGCGCAGCCCGTTGTCGAGGCGCTCGACCTGCACCGGCACCGGGAGCTCGTCGCCGCGCGCGGGCGAAGGTGTGAGCGCCGCGGCGAGGGTCAGCGCGGCGCAGAGGCGTGAGGAGAGGGGGCTCGTGGGGCGGCGCATCGGGGGGCCTTTCGCGCGTGCGGGACCGGGTAGGTACCACCGCGAGGCCCGCGTGTCGTCAGGCGCGGGCGCTCCAGTCGACGAGCACGCGCGAGGGCCGCGCGGGGTCGACGTGCGCGGCGAAGCGGGCGCCCGGCGCGAGGCGCCCGTACGCCTCGCCCGGAAGAAAGTCGGCGACGTCGACTGCGTACGGCGCGAGCCCCGGCGCCTCGACGCGGAGGCGTACGCGCGTCTGCGCGATCGTTCCCTGCATCGTCGCGTTGGAGACCTGGAGCGTCACACCGCCGCCCACGACGCGCTCGAAGGTGACCGTCGCGGGCACGCCGGTGCGCGCGAGCTCCGTGGGGCGTCGCATCGCCGACGCGTGGCGCAGGAGCAGCGCCGCGAAGGCCGCGCACAGCGCCGCGGCCCCGCACGCCGCGGGGGCGGGCGCGAGCCTCGCGACCGCGGCCGAGAGTGAAGCCACGGCTCCGAGGGAGAGGAGGGCTCCGAACGCCATCGTGGTGATGCGCGCCGTGGCGATGGCGCCCTGGCGCGCGCGCTCGACCTGCGCCTCGAAGTCGCGAACCTGCTGGAGGGCTGCTTCTGACATGGCGACGCGACGGAGCAACGCGCGTGCCTCGGGGCCGTGCGCATGAATCGTGGGCGCCGAGGGCCTCTGCGGGAGCGCGGCCCGTGGTGGCACGCGTGGCACGTGCCAGCCGCGGTGCCACGCGCGCGTGGGCGCCGCCGCGCTCAGGGCGTGTACGTGCGCAGGAGCACGGGGCGCGTGTATCCCTGGTACGCCGCGAGGTACATCGTCGCGTCGGGGGCCACGGCGAGCGAGCAGACCGTGGTGGCCGTTTCGAAGTTGGCCACGACGCTCGAGGTGACGCCCGCGGCGTCGACGCGCACGACGTGGGTGGGGTAGCGACCGCCGCTCGCGGGGCCGACGATCATCGCGTAGGCGCGCCCGTCGGCCGCCAGCGTGGCGTCGCGCAGCGAGAAGCCGTGGCCGCCGACCGGGAGCCGCTCGCGGCGCGCGAGCGTTCCGTCGGGCGCGACGTAGAGGTAGTCGACGGTCAGCTCGCCCACGCTGGGGTCGACGGTGAAGACCTGCGTGCCGAAGAAGACGTGCGTGCCGCCGCGCGGGTCGTGCAGCGCGACCGCGCCGCCCGCGTGGGTGCCGGGGCCGGTGAAGAGCGGCGTCGGCGTCCACACGTCGAGGGCCTTGCGGTAGAGCGTGACGCGCGTGGTGTCGAACACCAGCACGTCGGGCGTGCCGTCGGCGCGAAAGTGCAGCGCGGCGCGGCCGTCGGTGCCGACGCTCGACACCACCAGGTCGCTCGACCAGGTCGAGCCGCTCGCGCGCCAGAGGCGCAGGGGGTAGGGGTGCGAGAACGAGCCCGTGCCCTCGCTCTTCACCACGGCCATGAGCTCTCCCGCGGGCGAGTAGGCGGCCTCGTAGTCCGAGAAGCCGCTCTGCATGATCGACCCCCGCGCGCCGAGCGCGACGGTCACGCCCCACACGAAGTCGACCTCGAGCGCCCCAGAGGGCGCGCGGTGAAAGCGCGGCGTGGTGTAGCGGTTGACGTTCGTCGACAGCGTGGAGCGCGTCCACGAGGCGCCCCTGCGCACCGACTCGTAGCCCGTGTCGCCCGAGCTTGCAGGCACCACCGTGATCACCCGGAGCGGCGAGCCCGCGGGGTGGTCGACGCCCACGCGCATGCGGCAGCGGTCGGGCGAGGGGACGCTCGCGAGCGGCAGCGACTCGTCGGCGTAGCGCACGCAGCGCCCGAGCAGGCAGAGCCCCGCTCCGCACGCGGCGCCCGAGGTGCAGGCGACGCCCGCGCCGCCGTCGGTCGCGGCGTCGGCGACGTCGGTCGGCACGTCGGGGCGCGCGTCGCTCGCGACGTCCGTCGCTGCGTCGGCCGCGGCGTCGGGCGCTGCGCCGTCGAGCGCGACGTCGGCGGCGGCGTCGGCCTCTACGTCGGTCGCGCCGCGGTCGGACGCGACGTCGGAGACGGCGTCGGAGGTCGCGTCGCTCGTCGAGCCGTCGCTCGCGACGTCGAGGGGCGCGCGGTCGCCCGCCGCGTCGCTCGACGCGTCGCCGGTCTGCGAGGCGCCATCGGTCGCGCCCGAGTCCATCGGGCTCGCGTCGGTCGTGACGTCGCCCGCGGGGCCGTCGGTGGCCGCGACGTCGGTGATGTCTTCGGCGCTCGCGGCGTCGTCGGCGGGTGGCGTGCTGTGATCGCCGCCGTCGCCGCAGCCGAGGGAGAGCATGGCGATCGAGAGGGCCGCGGGCGTGACGCGGCGAAGCATGGAGGGCGAAGCGGTGCGGTCGTGACTCATGCCGCGAACATCGCACAGGTTCGCGGAACTCGCGCGAAGCTGAGGGCGCCGCGGCGCGCGCGTGCGGACGGGTGATTGCATGACGAAGCACACCATCGCCCCCGTGGTTCGCGCCCTCTTCGTTCTCGGAGGTGCGCTCTCTCAGGCCCTCGCGTGCGCGCCCGAGGCTCGAACGCCGACGCCGCCCGCTGCCTCCGCGGGCGGGGCGGTCGCGAGCGACGAGCGCGTGCAGACCGGCCCGCCGCTC
>JBDHVF010000853.1:0-3879 GCA_039809605.1 Polyangiales bacterium
CGCGCGCACCCGATGCGATCGAGCAGCCCGCGGAGGTTGTGGTAGCTGCGAAAGAACGCGTGGAAGCCGTGGTCCACGCGCTGCGCCTCGCCGTCGACGGTGACCTCCCACGCGCCGCACTTTCCGCCGAGGTAGGGGTTGCGTTCGAAGAGGGTGACGTCGAGGCCGCGCTCGGCGAGCGTCGAGGCGGCCGTGATGCCCGCGACGCCTCCTCCGATGACGGCCACGGCGGGGGGCGCGCCCGCGGGGCGCTCGGGGCGCGACGGGTCGTCGTGGTGCACGGCCTGGCGGTAGCCGCCGAGGCGGCGCTCGATGGCTCCGCGCGCGGCGTCGAGGGCGCGCGACTTGAGGGACGTGAGCATCGCGGGCCTCTTCAGCGGGGCGATGCGATCGCCTGCGCGACGACGTTGAAGAACGTGGCGCGCGTCGCGGCGGGCAGGTGCCCCTCGTGGCGAAAGAGCACGCGCCCGTCGCGGCTCACCACGAGCACGTGGCTGCGGCCCGCGCGAAAGCGCCAGGCCGAGGCCATGGCGCCCGTCCAGTCGATCATGATCTCGTGGCCCTGGCGCCGCGCGATCTCGACGACGGCGTCGCGCGCGTAGCCGCGGGCGGGCCAGAAGTTGTAGCCGCTGAGGTTGGCCACGGCCACGAGCGACACGTCGCGCGTGAGGTCGCCCCGTCGCGCGCGCTCGGCGAGCTCGCGCTTGAGGTCGTCGTTCTGCGCGTTCGAGTCGCGGTCTTCGTACACGACGATCACCACGCGGCCGGCGTAGTCGCGCAGGTGGCGCGTGACGCCCGCCGTGCTCTCGAGCGAGAAGGCCGGCGCGCGCGGCAGGCCCACCGCGGCCGTCACGGGGGGGTCGTCGGCCTTCGCCGAGGTCGCGAACAGTAGGGCCATCGCGGCGGTGGTGGCGGTCGTGCGTGACATGCGTCGGTGCCCTCGGAGCGGTTGTATCATCGTGCGTGGGAGCGCGCGCCGCGTGCACCGCGGGCGTCGCGAGAGGTGAGATGAAACCGGCGCGGCGATCGTTGCATCCATGGTGCGCATGAGCGACGACGTGAAGCGAGCGGTGGTGATCGGCAGCGGGTTCGGCGGCCTCGCGGCGGCGGTGCGCCTGGGCGCGCGCGGCTATCGGGTGACGGTGCTCGAGCGCAACGACGCGCCGGGCGGCAGGGCCTACGTGCACCGGCAGGACGGCTACGTCTTCGACGCGGGCCCCACGGTGATCACCGCGCCCTTTCTCTTCGAGGAGCTCTGGACGCTCTGCGGCCGGCGCATGGCCGACGACATCGACCTGCGGCCGGTGGCGCCGTTCTATCGCATCCGGTTTCACGACGGGGTGACGCTCGACTACACGGGCGACGCGGCGCAGATGCGCGCCGAGGTGGCGCGCCTCGCGCCCGGCGACGTCGAGGGCTACGAGCGCTTCATCCGGGCCAGCGAGCGGATCTTCAAGGTCGGCTTCGAGGAGCTCGCCCACGTGCCCTTCGGCGACATGGGGTCGATGCTGCGCGTGGTGCCCGACATGGTGCGCCTCGAGAGCTACCGCACGGTCTACGGGCTCGTGTCGAAGTACGTGCGCGACGAGCGGCTGCGGCAGGTGATGAGCTTTCACACGCTGCTCGTGGGCGGCAACCCCTTCGCCACCACGTCGATCTACTCGCTCATCGCGTTCCTTGAGCGGCGCTGGGGGGTGCACTTTCCGATCGGGGGCACGGGGGCGCTGGTGCGGGGGCTGGTGAGGCTCATCGAGTCGCAGGGGTCGTCCCTGCGCTGCGACGCCGAGGTGCGGCGCATCGTGGTCGAGGGCGGGCGCGCGGTGGGCGTCGAGCTCGCGAGCGGCGAGCGCGTCGCGGCCGACGTGGTGGTCTCCAACGCCGACTCGGCGTGGACCTACCGCCACCTCGTCGCCCCCGAGCACCGCCGCGCGTGGACCGACGACCGCGTCGAGCGCGCCCGCTACTCGATGTCCCTCTTCGTCTGGTACTTCGGCACGCGGCGCCGTTACCCCGACGTGGCGCACCACACCATCCTCCTCGGCCCGCGTTACAAGGGCCTGCTCGACGACATCTTCGACCGCAAGGTGCTCGCCGACGACTTCAGCCTCTACCTCCACCGCCCGACGGCCACGGACCCCTCGCTCGCCCCCGAGGGCTGCGACGCGTTCTACGTGCTCTCGCCCGTGCCCCACCTCGACGCGGGCGTCGACTGGACGGAGCGCGCCGAGGGCTACCGCCGCTCGATCGAGGCCCACCTCTCGCGCACGGTGCTGCCGGGGCTCGAGCGCGAGGTCGCCACGTCGCGCGTGCTCACGCCGCAGGGCTTTCGCGACGGCCTGCTGTCGTTCAAGGGCGCGGCCTTCGGCATGGCGCCCGTGCTCACCCAGTCGGCCTGGTTTCGCCCCCACAACGAGAGCGAAGACGTGAAGGGCCTCTACCTCGTGGGCGCCGGCACGCACCCCGGCGCGGGCCTGCCCGGCGTGCTCTCGTCGGCGCGCGTGCTCGACCAGGTCGTGCCCGATGCGCGCGGCCGCTGACCGGTACGAGCGCGACCTCGCGCGCTGCCGCGAGATCCTGCGCGGCGGGTCGAAGAGCTTCGACGCCGCGTCGCGCATGCTCCCGCGCCGCGTGCGAGACCCCGCGGCGGCCGTGTACGCCTTCTGCCGCGTGGCCGACGACGCCGTCGACCTCGCCGAGCCCGGCGCCGCGCGCGGGGCCGTCGACGCGATGCGCGAGCGCCTCGACCGCGCCTACGCGGGCAGGCCCGGCGACCACCCCGTCGAGCGCGCGCTCGCGCGCGTCGTCGAGCGCCACGCGCTGCCCCGCGCCGCGCCCGACGCGCTGCTCGAAGGCTTCGCGTGGGACGCCGACGGCCGCCAGTACGAGGACCTCTCGGGCGTGCTCGCGTACGGCGCGCGCGTCGCCAGCGCCGTGGGCGTCATCATGACCTGGCTCATGGGCCCGCGGGCGCCCGGCGTGCTCGCCCGCGCGTCGGACCTCGGCGCGGCGATGCAGCTCACCAACATCTGCCGCGACGTCGGCGAAGACGCGCGCAACGGGCGCGTCTACCTCCCGCTCTCGTGGATGCGCGAGGCCGGCCTCGAACCCGACGCGTGGCTGCGCGCGCCCGCACACTCGCCCGCGCTCGCGGGCGTCGTCGAGCGGCTCTTGCGAGAGGCCGACGGGCTCTACGCGCGCGCGGACCTCGGCGTGCCGATGCTCCCTCGCGACTGCCGCCCGGCCATTCGCGCGGCGAGGCTCGTGTACGCCGACATCGGCCGGGTGATCCGCGCGCGGGGGTGCGACGCGGTGAGCGCGCGCGCGGTGGTGGGGCGCGGGCGCAAGCTGCGGCTGCTCGCGAGGGCCTCGCTGGCGATCTTCTCCGCGAGCCGCGCGCCGGGCGAGGGCGACCCCCCGCCGCTCGACGAGGCGCGCTTTCTCATCGAGCCTTCGGGGCAGGGGGCGCTGGCGTGACCCCGTCCGAGGCTCGCCGGGAGGTGCGCGCGCGCGGAGGGGCCGAGCTCGTCGAGCGGCTCGAGCACCTCGACGCCACGCGCGCCACGCGCCCCCGCGACCACGACCCCCCGCGGGCGCCCGACGCGGGCGCGCGGGCCGACTACGACGTGGTGATGGCGGGGGCGGGGCTCTCGTCGCTCCTCGCGCTGGCGCTCGCGCGGCGCGGGCTGCGCGTGGCCGTCTTCGACCGGCGCACCGCGGGCCTCGCGCACCGCGAGTGGAACGCCAGCGAGCGCGAGCTCGGGGCGCTCGTCAGGGGCGGCCTCTTCACCGACGACGAGGTGCGCGGGCTCGTCGTGGCGCGCTACCGCGAGGGTCTCTGCCGGTGGCACGGCGGCGGTACGTACCGCGTGCGGCGCGTGC
>JBDHVF010000854.1:0-3878 GCA_039809605.1 Polyangiales bacterium
GCACCACCACGGACACGAGCGCGAGCACGTGCAGCGCCGCCATGCCGTCCACGCGCGACTTCGCCGCGCCCACCAGATCGCCCACCACTTCGCCCATCGCCAACACCTCGCGCGCAGGGTGGCCTCGGAGCTCTCGCGCGCGCGAGGCCCGGCGCGACACTCGCGGGCCGCAAACTTCCGCGGGGTGGGGGCGCGGGGGAGGGGAGCAATCGGCGCGGAGGGGGCCCTGCCCCTCCGATCGTCGAGACCCGCGCGCCGTGAACTCCCGCCCGCTTCACTCCGCCGAAACGCACGCGTCGAAGCGCCGCGCGCCGTGAACGTCGCGGCGCACTGTGAGTGCCGATGGCGCGCCACTGCGCCCGTACCACGCGCGCGATCGTGGCCCGAAACCGTAGACCGCCCGTGGGGGGGCTTCGAGGTGTTCCAGCGCCGGGGCGGGTGCTGGAACGAAATAGCGCCGTGATTTCAGCGCTGTTCCAGTTGTTCCAGATGTTCCAGCGGGGAGAAGAGGTCTGTTGATTTCGTAGGGTGTCCCCATGTGAATGGAACGCACGGTGCGTGCTGGAACAGCCTTTCTCCCGCGTTGGGTTGTGGTGGAAGGGAAGCGCGCCACACAGCGCGCGGGCGCGGCTCAGGCCGCGGGGTGGTCGACGTCGGTGTCGTCGGCCTCGCCTGGGGCGGGGGCACCGTCGGTGCGCGTCCAGCCCTTCGGCGCGAGGTAGCCGTTTTCAGGGGAGCCGAGGCGGCGCGAGGCGCCCGTCCCGATGAGGAATCGTTGCTTCGTGTGCTCCCAGCCGAGCCGCGCCATGATGCCGCCCAGGCGCCGCGACTCGCCCGGCCCCACGTCGCCGCGCCGGTGCCCGAGCGCGCCCGTGTGCAGGTCGAGCGACGAGACGCCGTGACGGCCGAGCGACGAGAACCAGGCCACTTCGGGCGCCGTCGCGACCCAGCGCGCGACGGCGTTCTCCCACTCGTCGATCTGCTGGAACTCGCGCGCGAGCACTTCGCGCCGCTGCTCTTCCTCGAAGGTGAGCCGCGAGGCTTCGCCCGCGCGCCACCGCACGACGGCCTCGGCCCAGAGCTGGTCTCGCAGCTCGCGCACGAGCTCGCAGGGGATGCGCGTGCGGACGAAGATGGGGTGCCAGCGGCGCGAGCCCGTGCCCGACTCGTCGCGCAGGAAGTCGCGCTGGTTGGTCGTCGCGACGAAGATGGACGAGCGCGGGACGTTGACGGTCGTGCGCCCGTAGGGGGGGCGGAACAGGTCGCGCTCGAAGGTCAAAAAGGCCTTCACACTCGACGCCTCGCGAAAGAGCGTGAGGGACTCGACCTCCGGGAACTCGTGGATCCACGCGCTGTGAGTCTTGATCGCGCCGTCCTTCTCGCCGACCTCGATGCGCGACTCGTTGAAGAACAGCCCCGCGAGCTCTCGGAAGAACCTCGACTTCCCCACGCCCTGCGCGCCGACGAGCACGAGCACCGACGCGTGGTTGCAGCCCGGATCGAATGCGCGCCCCACCGCGCCCAGGAAGAAGCACAGCACGAAGCGGCGGTAGAGGGGCTCGTTCGCGTCGGCGCCGAACCACTCCGACGCGATGCGATCGAGCCTCGACACGCCGTCCCAGCGGAGCGCCGAGAGGTACTCCGTCACGGGGTTGTAGGCGTCGCACTCTGCGACGAGGCGCAGCGCGTCCGCGGCGAGATCCTTCGCGGGAGAGAGGCTCCAGAACCGTTCGACCTTCGCGCGAATCGCCGTGAGCGCCGTGTCGTGGACGATCTGCTCGCCGACCTCCGCGTAGAGGGTCAGCTCGTTGAAGCGGGGCCGCTGGCGCAGCACGCGCCGGTCGTTGCGCAAGATGAGGAACACGTTGCCGAGCGTCGACTCGATGGCCCCCTTTCGGCCGCGCGTGAGGTTGCGTTGCCAGTCGTCGCCGTCGAGCACCAGGTCGCCGAGCAGTTCCTCGAGGAAGGCCCGCGCGGCGACGGCCTTCGGCGTGAGCGCGCGGCCCTCCCCCGGACCCCCACCCGGCGCGCGCGGGTGCTCGCCGCTCGCCGGGTGCTCGTCGACGGGCTGCTCGTCGAGCACCTCCGCGAGCGCGTCGCGGTGGCTCCCCGCCGCCGCGGCTTCGGGGTCGTCGGGCACCGGCCCCACGTCATCGAGGCCCCCGACGCGCACGCCCTTGCGCTCCGCGAGCGCCCGCGAGCGCTCGCCCGCGTCGCGCTGCGCCGCGTACGACGGCGAGAGCCCCGCGGGGTGCTTGCACGCGCTCGCCGCGATGGCCGCGACGCGCCGCTCGTCGCACGGCGGGGCGCATCGCGCGGCGTTGACCTCGTGCAGCGCGCCGAGCACCTCCGACTCGTCGAGCCCCATCGCGCGCCAGCCGCACGCGAGCCGGTACAGTGTGTCTCCGCGGCTCCCGTCGGGGATCGCCTCGCCGCTCGAGTACTCGCCGCTGCGCCGCGCGCTCGCCCCCTCGCGCACCCCCACGCGGGACGCGCCGCGGCAGAGCGTGAGGAGCCAGGTCGGCGCCTCGACGACGTCGAGCTCCGCGGGATCGGACGAGAGTTCCCAGCCGTAGGTGCGCCCCGATGGGTGCACCGACGGAGGCGCGACGACGAGGCCCCCGTCGCCCCGCACGTCGACGCCCGCGCCGAGCTTCGCGACCGAGCAGGGCACGCGCCCGCCCGCGGGGTCGTAGCGGTAGAACAGGTGTCGCCCGCCGCTGCCCGTGCAGGCTTCGACCGAGGGCGGGAGGCGCTCGTGCGCGGCCTCGAGCTCGTCGAGCCCGATGTCGCCCGCGTGCCGCGGGTCCACGTCGACGACCACGAGCGACGCCCCCTCGCGCACCCCCGCGCCCGTGGCGATGCCGACGTTCCAGGGGCGACGCGCCCACCATCGCCGGATCTTCTCGGGGTCGACCGTGGCCGAGGCCACGCCGCCCTTCACCGCGGGGTGCTTGCCTTCGTGCGCGCAGCGCGCGTCGACGCCGCCGCGCTCGACGACGCACGAGCAGCCGTCGCCCGTGGGGTAGTGCAGCGGCAGCACGCGCCACCCGCGCGCGGCGTACCCGAGCGCGGCTTCGAGCAGGGCCTCGCGGTTCGTCACCAGAGGCTCCTGCAGGCCCGCACGCACGAGGGCTCACGCTGGCACGCACGCACGCACCGCGGCCCCGCGGTGGCGAGCGCGAGCGACCACCACACCGCCAGCACCGCGCCGAGGGTGACGAGCACGAGGCGCAACGTCGCGGGCTTCACGCGCGCACCCCACCGGCCGTCATCGCCCCCCCACGGGCGGTCACGTCCGAGCAGTCGGGCGAGGCGGGTTGAGGTACGGGCACCACGCCCGACACGCTCGACGCCCGTGCGACTCGCCGCGCTTCGCGCACGCCCGCGCGCACCGCTTCGAGCACGGCCTCGGGCAGGTTCCACAGGCCCAGCGAGCCGCGGCACTCGACGGGACGCGGGAGCGCGATCACGTCGCCGAGCTCCCACCCGAACGGCCCCGCGAACCACGGGTCGAGCTTCGCGCGCCGCGCGCCCTTCTCGACGGTGCCGAGGTAGCGCGCGACGGCGACGACGGCGCCGCGCGGGAGCGCGGCCTTCGAGGGCACGCACACGTCGAAGCGCTCGCGGATCACGAGCGCGCCCTGCGTGTCGTAGCCCTTCGAGGCGTGCAGCGCGATCCAGTCGACGCCCGGCGTCAACGCCTCGTGTGAGGGCTTCCAGTCGCGGTTCTCGATGCGCTTCCCGCATTCGAGGATCGCCCACAGCCAGGGCTGCATGATCGAGAGCGCGCGGATGCGCGCCGCCGGTTGATGCGAGTCGCTCACAATCCCCTCCGAAGTTCACTGCGGCGCGCGGTGTGCCCCGACGCGCCGCAG
>JBDHVF010000855.1:0-3873 GCA_039809605.1 Polyangiales bacterium
GACCGGGTGTTCGAGTTCGACGGGCTCAAGGTCGTCGTCGACCCGAAGTCTCTGGTCTTTCTCAACGGCTCGACGCTCGACTACGAGACGAAGCTCATGGGGCACGGGTTCAAGTTCGTGAACCCCAACGAGAAGACCTCGTGCGGCTGCGGCGAGAGCTTCACCGTCTGAGACCCCCTTCGCCGCCCCTCGCGCCATGAACGACCCCTTCGCCACGCTCGGCGTGCCCGCGCGCTTCACCTTCGCGCCGGGCGAGCTCGAGCAGCGCCACCGCGACCTCTCGCGCACGCTGCACCCCGACCGCTACGTCGGCGCGGCGCCCGCCGAGCGGCGCATGGCCCTCGAGCGCGCGGTGTCGGTCAACGACGCGTTCCGCGCGCTGCGAGACCCGCTCACGCGCGCGCAGGCCCTCCTCGCGCGGCACGGGGCGGCGATTCGAGACGGCGACCGCGCGCCCCCCGCCCTGCTCATGGAGGTGATGGAGCTCCGTGAAGAGCTCGAGGCCGCCAGGGGAAGGCCCGAGCGCGTGGCGGCCCTGCGCGGCGCGGTGAGCGAGCGCGTGGCGCGCGAGGAGCGCGTCGTGGCCGACGTGTTCGACCGCGAGGGCGACCCCGGCGCAGAGGCCCTCGGGCGCGCCCGCGACGCGGTGGTGATCCTCCGGTACTTCAGGCGTTTTCAAGAAGAGGCCGACGCGATGGAGGAGTAGCGTCCCCGCGCGTCTCCCATCGCACCCCTCGAACGACTGGTCGCACAATGGCCCTCTTGCAGATCTTCGACCCCAAGGCTGCCCCGACGCCCATCGGGATCGACCTGGGCACCACCAACTCGCTCGTGGCCTACGTGGTCGACGGCGCGCCCGTGTGCGTCACCGACTGCGACCTGTCGCCGCTGCTGCCGAGCGTGGTGCACTACGGCCCGCAGGGCGAGGTGCTCGTCGGCCGCGAGGCGCGCGCGAAGGCCGCGCAGCACCCGCGCGAGACCGTCGTGTCGGTCAAGCGCTTCATGGGCCGCGGCGCGGATGACCCCGAGACGCGACGGCTCGGCCCCTACGACTTCGTCTCGCCCCGCGAGGGCGAGTCGAACACCGTGCGGTTCCGCGTGGGGGGCCGCGTGGTGACGCCCGTCGAGGTGTCGGCCGAGATCCTCCGGGTGCTGAAGTCCCGCGCCGAGGAGCACCTTCGCGCCGTGGGCGCGGCGGTGATCACCGTGCCCGCGTACTTCGACGACGCGCAGCGGCAGGCCACGCGCGACGCCGCGCGCCTCGCGGGCCTCGAGGTGCTGCGGCTGCTCAACGAGCCCACCGCCGCCGCGCTCGCGTACGGCCTCGACAAGGGCCGCAAGACGGGCACCTTCGCCGTGTACGACCTGGGCGGCGGCACCTTCGACATCACCGTGCTCTCGCTCGACGACGGGGTCTTTCAGGTGCGCGCCACGGGCGGCGACTCGCAGCTCGGCGGCGACGACATGGACCGCGCCGTGGCCTCGGCGCTGCTCGCGGAGATGGGCTACGGCGACGCGCTCGCGACCCCGCCCGCGCTCGTGCGCAGGGCCCTCGACGCCGCGCGCGAGGCCAAGCACCGGCTCACCGACGCCCCGGTGACGGACGTCTCGGTCGACCGCGGCGACGGCGGCGTCTTCACGCGCAAGCTCACGCGCGAGGAGTTCGACGCCCGCGTGCGCCCCGTGGTCGAGCGCACGGGCCCCGCGTGCCGCCGCGCGCTGCGCGACGCGGGGGTCAAGCCCGAGGACCTCGACGGGGTGATCCTCGTGGGCGGCTCGACGCGCGTGCCGCTCGTGCGGTGGTTCGCGCGCGAGCTCTTTCGCCGCGAGCCCCTGACCGACATCGACCCCGAGCGCGTGGTGGCCCAGGGCGCGGCGCTGCAGGCCGACATGCTCGCGGGCGCGGGCAGCCGCGACGACGCGCTCATCCTCGACGTGATCCCGCTCTCGCTCGGCATCGAGACGATGGGCGGCGTGGCCGAGAAGATCCTCCCGCGCAACACCACCATCCCCGCGGGCCGCGCGCAGCTCTTCACCACGTACGCCGACGGCCAGACGGGCTTCGTCGTCCACGTGGTGCAGGGCGAGCGCGAGCTCGCGGCCGACAACCGCTCCCTCGCGACCTTCACGCTCAGGGGCATCCCCCCGATGCCCGCGGGCGCGGCGCGGCTCGAGGTGACCTTTCGCGTCGACGCCGACGGGCTCCTGCAGGTGACGGCGCGCGAGCTCACCACGGGCGTCGAGCAGCGCGTCGAGGTCAAGCCCGCGTACGGCCTCGAGGCCGACGACGTCGAGCGCATGCTGATGGAGTCGTACGAGCACGCCGAGGCCGACATCGCCGCGCGCCAGCTCCGCGAGCGGGTGGTCGAGGCCGAGCAGGTGATCGCGGCGACCGAGAGGGCCGTCGCGGCCGACGGCGACCTGCTCGACGAGGACGAGCGCGCCGAGCTCGACGGCGCCCTCGCGCACCTGCGCGACGCGGTGGCGAAGGGCGACCGCGACGCGATCCACCGCCGCACCGAGGCCCTCGACCGCGCGGCCCTGCCGCTGGCCGAGCGCAGGATGAACCGCGCCGTCGAGCGCGCGATGTCGGGCCACGAGCTCGCCGAGTTCGAGGCCGAGCTCAAGGACCGCCCCGCGCACCCGCACCTCACGGGCGAGGGGCGCTCGCACTGACGGAGACTCCCGATGCCCACCGTGCGCTTTCTCAACACCGACGAGGGACCCGTCGAGGTCGACGTGCCCGTCGGCACCAGCATCCTCGAGGCGGCCCAGAGGGCCCACGCCCCCGAGGGCAGCGCGTGCGGCGGCGTGTGCGCGTGCTCGACCTGCCACGTCTACGTGCGCAAGGGCGGGGGGCTCTTGAGCGAGGCCGAAGACGAGGAGCAGGACATCCTCGACAAGGCCTTCGGCGTCGAGGCCACCTCGCGCCTCGGGTGCCAGGCGAAGATCGAGCGCGAGGGCGCGCTCGAGGTCGAGATCTCTCGCGAGAGCTTCGAGACCTACTACAACGAGCACCCGCAGGAGCGGCACGCCCGCGAGGCGCGGCTCAAGGCGAAGAAGTAGCCTCGCGAGTGCACACGTGTGCACTCGCAGGTGCAGCCGTGTGCACATGCCGATTGTTTGACCGCGCGTGCGCCGCGGTGTGCAGTCGCGGCGCGTGCCCATGGAGAAGCCCTCGCAGCGCTCGGTCGACGACGGCGTGTTCGCGCTGATCGCGCTGAACCTCGCGGGCTTCGCGGCCGACCACGGGCTTCACCTGCCCGCGATGCAGAACCTCTACCTCCCGCTCGACGGGGGGCAGTGGTTTCAGTACGCCACGTCGCTCTTCTGCCACGGCGACTGGGAGCACCTGTCGGGCAACCTGTTCTTTCTGTTCCTCTTCGGCAGGCTGGTGGAGGAGCGCATCGGGTCGGTGGGCGTGGTGCTGGCGTTCCTCGGGTGCGGGCTCGGGGCCAACGTCATCTCCGCGTGGATGCTGCACGAGGGCACGCTCATCGGCGCGTCGGGCGCGGTCTTCGGGCTCTTCATCGTGAGCGTGCTCCTGCGCCTGCGCCTCGAGTGGAGGCGCCTCCTCGAGGTGCTGATCCTCGGGCAGTTCGTGGTGGGGCAGGTGATCGAAGAGACCGAGCGCCTCGGCGCGCAGGACGGCGTCTCGCACCTCACCCACGTCGGCGGCGCCATCACCGGCGCGGTCTTCGTCGCGGCCGTCACCCGCCTCGCGGGCGTGAGAGACTAGTCAGAAACCTCCTGCGCAGGTTTCATCCCCGGGGGTCCGACGCAGTTCGGTGCCCAGCTAGTCAGAAACCTCCTGCGCAGGTTTCATCCCCGGGGGTCCGACGCAGTTCGGTGCCCAGCTGATACCAACTTCAC
>JBDHVF010000856.1:0-3869 GCA_039809605.1 Polyangiales bacterium
GACGGCGCCCTCGTAGGGGAGCTCGGCCATCGTGTCGCGCGCGTCCCAGCGCACGAGGCGCCTGCCGCCGCGCGCGCCTTCGAGGAGCACGTCGACGGGGAGCGCGAGGTCTCCGCCGCGGTGCACGACGACGCGGCCGACGTGGCGGCCCCCCACGGCGCGCGACTCGACGCGCGTGACGGCGTAGTCGAGGTGCAGCGGGCGCTCGAGCGCGGGGCGCAGGAGGTCGTCGACGACGGGGGCTCCGAGCGACGCGCGCATCGACGCGAAGAAGTCGTCGGGCGTCGGGTGGCGGAAGCGCCACGCGTCGGCGTAGGCGCGCATGGCGGCGCGAAAGCGCGCGCGGCCCACCTGGAGTTCCGCGGTGCGGAGCACGGTCGCGGTGCGCGCGTAGACGTGGGCGCCGTAGGAGCCGAAGGTCGGGAAGTCGGCCGCGCCGCGCGCGACGGGCAGCGCCCGCTCGATCGACGACGAGAGGTACGCCTCGAGCGAGAACGCTTCGAGCCGCAGGCCCAGCCACGGCAGGTCGACGAAGGGGCCGCCGCGGCCGTAGAGGTCCTCGAGGCCCGCGGCGGTGGCGTACTCGGTGAAGCCCTCGTCGAGCATGGGCCACGCGTTCTCGTTCGAAGCCACCAGCCCGTAGAAGTACTGGTGCATGAACTCGTGCAGGGTCACGTACGCCACGTCGCGCACGCCCGCGGGCGTCCACCACGCGCCGCCCGTGGTGATGAGCGTGGGGTACTCCATGCCGCCCGCGCCCTCGGCGTCGCTCGGGGGGATCACCACCGTGAGCCCGGGGTAGGGGTACGGCCCGTAGCGCCGCGCGTACGCGGGCATCGCTCGGCGGAGGCAGTCGACCGTGCGCTCGGCCGCGCCTTCGAGGCCGGGTGGATAGAGCACGCGCAGCGCCACGTCGCCCGACTCGTCGCGGCGCTCGCGGAAGTGGTCCCACGCCGTCCACGCGAAGTCGTGCACGGGCGAGGCGCTGAAGCGGTAGCGGTCGGTGCTCGCGCCGCGCTCGGTGAACACGGGCTGCCCGGTGGCGCCGACGGTCCACCCGTGGGGCACGGTCACGGTCACGTCGTAGCGCCCGAAGTCCGCGTAGAACTCCGAGTTGCCGTGGAACGCGAAGTGCGACCACGTGCCGTCGGCTTCGAGCACGGCCACCTTGGGGAACCACTGCCCCACCATGTGGAAGCTGCCCTTGTAGCCCGTGCGCGCGAAGACCTCGGGGAGCACGGCCGTCCACGCCATCGAGACGGTGATCTCGTCGCCGGGCGCGACCTCGCGCGGCAGCGTCACGTGGAGCTGCGAGCGGTCGTCGGGCACCGCGGGGTCGTTCGTGGCGCCCGCGAGCAGGCTCTCGCCCGTCGCGAGGTGAAGGTCGCGCACGTCGATGCGTCCCATGCGCCCGCGGGTGTTGCCCCGGTGCTCGCCGCCGGTGGTGCGCATGAAGAGCGTGCCCTCGTCGGCGAAGCCGTTGAGGTAGAGGTGGAACCACAGGTCGCGCACCGGCGCGCGCGAGGTGTTGCGCCAGCGCAGGGTGCCCTCGCCGACGACCTCGTGGCGCTGCGGGTCGAGGCGCGCGTCGAGGGTGTAGCTCGCGACCTCGAGGCGCGGGTCCGACGGCGACACCGGGTCGGCGTGCGCGCGCGCGGCGGCGAGCGAAGCGGCGAGCGCGAGGGCGGTGAGGGAGCGAGGCGGCGGGGGCTTCACGGGCGGGGCGCGTATCATGCCGCGGAACGGCCGCGAGCGGGATCTTCTCGCCCTCGCTGGCGAGGGCGCGCCGCTTCGCAGTAGGCTCGCGCGGCGATGAACCTTCGTCTCGTGGCGCTCCCGGCGCTCGCCGCGCTCTTGATCACCGCGTGCAGCCCCGACGACGGCGCCGACGACGACGCCCCCGTGGAGGACGCCGTGACCGTCGACACGACCTCGGCCGCCGCGCGCGCGCAGTACGACGCCAACGTGGCCTTCGCGCTC
This sequence comes from Polyangiales bacterium, assembly GCA_039809605.1. GTDB lineage: Bacteria > Myxococcota_A > Polyangia > Polyangiales > CAISKJ01. The sequence goes on from JBDHVF010000856.1 coordinate 1,981, forward strand.
GGCTACCGCGCGCGATGCACCGCGCGCTCGGGGCGCAAGCGCGTGCTCGTCACGGGCTTCGGGCGCTTTCTCGACAACCCCACCAACGCCACGGGCAAGATCGTGAGCGCGCTCGTGCCCGCGGCGCGCTACCCCGAGACGACCCGCCCCCCGCGCGGCACGGTCGACCCGCCGGGGCCGCAGACGAGCGTGGCGCAGGGCACGATCTCGTTACCCCGGTCGGGCGAGGTCGACGTCTGCGCGATGGTGCTGCCCGTCTACTGGGACCTCGCGGCCATCGTCACGCTCAAGGAGATCGACGCCTTCGGGCCCGACGTGGTGCTGATGAACGGCATCGCGGGCGCCGAGCAGGACCTCTGGATCGAGCTCGGCTCGGTCAACCGCGCGATGAGCCTGCGCGACGGCTCCGACCTGCTCGAGCCCGTCGCCCGCCAGGGGCAGGCCTTCGCCCCCATCGTGCCCTCGGCGAGCGCGTCGGACGCCGCGCGCGGCATGCTCCTCTCGTGGGGCGCGGTGCGCGACGCGGCGCGCGCCGAGATCGCCCTGCGCGGCGACGTGGTCGAGGGCGGCCGGCGCCTCGGCGACGTGCTCACGGGCGCGCGCCTCGCGGGCTACCCCCGCGACGGCAACACGTACCTCTGCAACAACATCACGTACGCGGTGAACTACGCGATGTCGTACCCCGGCCGCACGATCACCCTCCTGCAGGCGAGCGCGCCGAAGCGCGGCGCGGTCAACCGCGTGCCCGTGCGCCTCTCGCGCGACGCGCGGGGCGTGCCGCGCACCTTCATGCACTGGCCCTCGCGGCTCGAGGGGGCGCACGTCGACGCCGCCGCGGGCGTGGTGAGGGCCGTGCTCGACGCGCAGCTCGCGGCGCTGCGCGCGGGCCGCGACCCGCCCACGCGGGGCTCGAACGACCGCGCCGAGATCGCCGCCAGCGGCGGCACCTTCTGACCCGCGCGCTCTGGTATCGTCGGCGCCCATGAAGGCACCGTCACCGGGGACGTTGAGCGAGGCCGCCGTGCGCGCGTGGGTCGGCGACGGCGCGTACGAGCGCGCGGTCGAGTACGTGCGCGAGGGCGCGGTGTTCGACGCGCGCCGCCAGGGCGCGACGCTGCGCGCGCGCTGCGAGGGCCAGAGCGCCGAGTCGTACCACGTGCGCGCCGAGCTCCAGGGCGGCGGCGTGGCGCGCGCGGGCTGCGCCTGCCCCGTGGGCGCCGAGGGGCGCTGCAAGCACGTGGGCGCGCTGCTCCTCACGTGGATCCGCAGGCCCGGCGACTTCGTCGTCGTCGACGAGGTCGACGCGGCGCTCGCGCGCAGGAGCCGCGCCGAGCTCATCGCCCTCGTCAAGCAGATGCTCCGGCAGGAGCCCGACCTCGAGACGCTGCTGGTGACCCCGCTGCCCGACGGGCGCGCGCGCACGCCGCGGACCGTCTCCGACGGCGCGGGCGCGCGGATGTACCGCCGCCAGGCCGAGGCGGTCTTTCGGCGCACCGGCACCGAGTGGGGGGCCGTGGTGCCCATCGTGTCCGAGCTCGAGGCCATCCGCGCGATCGGCGACGGCTTCCTCGCGCAGGGCGACGCGGCCTCGGCGCTCGCGGTGTTCGAGGGCCTCGGCGACGCCGTGATCGACCGCTACGCCGAGTACGAGCGCCAGGACGAGGACACGCTCCTGCGCCACGTGGTGACCGAGTGCGTCGAGGCCCTCGGGCGCTGCATGCAGGTGCCGGGCGTCGACGCGGCGGTGCGCGAGCGCGCGCTGCGGGCGATGTTCGAGATCCTCGAGGCCGACGACAACCTCGGCGACATGGGCCCGGCCGACGAGGTGCCCGAGGTGATCCTGCAGCGCGCCGACGCGGCCGAGCGCGCGCGCGTGGCCCGCTGGGTGC
>JBDHVF010000857.1:0-3861 GCA_039809605.1 Polyangiales bacterium
CGGCGCTCGCCTTCGCGGCCCTCGCGCTGGCCGTCGCCGCGTGGGGCGCGGTCGACGTCGGGGCGGCGCGCTCGGCCTACCTCGGGCTCGCCGCGGGGCACGGCGGCCTCGAGCTCGCGGCGCTCGCGCTGGCGTGGTGCGAGCGCTCGCTGCGACGGGAGGGCGCGTGACCTTCTGGGGCTGGTACGCGCTGCGCTGGCTCGAGGCCTTCGCGTTCACCGAGCTGGTCGAGGCGCCGATCTACCGCGAGGCGCTCGGGGTCGCGTGGTGGCGCGCGCTCGCGGCCTCGGCCCTCACGCACCCCGTGGTGTGGTTCGGCTTCTTTCACCCGGCCCTCGGGCTGCCGCGCGCGCACGCGACGGTCGCCGCCGAGGCCTTCGCCGTGCTCGTCGAGGCCGCGTGGTTCGCGCGCGCCGCGGGCTGGCGCCGCGCCCTCGCCGTGAGCGCCGGGGCGAACGCGGCGAGCTTCGCGCTCGGCCTCGCGTCGCGCAGGATGTTCGGCCATCCGTAGCGTTTGACGGGCGCTCGAGGGCGTGGTGGCGTTGCGCCCATGCGCTCCACGACCCTCGCGCTCCTCGTCGCGCTCGCGGCCTCGACGGCGACCTCGCTGGCGCTGGCCGACGTGACGCCGCCGGACGTCGACGCGTGCCGAACGACCGACGCGGGCGGCGCGTGCACGCTCAACGGCGTCGCGGGCGCCTGCCGCCAGGGCACCTGCACCCGCGTCGACTACATGAACTGGAACCGCGACGCGAGCTCCACGCCGCCGACCGTGTCGTACGACTGCGTGCGCTGCGTGACGGGCACTGCCACCGACGCGAGCGCCGCGCCGCCCGCGCCCACGTCGGCGAGCGGCGGGTGCAGCGTCGGGGACCTCGGGCGCGCGGTGGGGCCGTGGGCGCTCGCGGCGATCCCGCTGGCGCTGGTGCTCCTCGGGCGGCGACGTCGCGCGCGATGACCGACGACGACGCCCTCCGCTGGCTCGTCGTCGACGACGACGCGCCGTTTCGAACGGCGCTCGCGGCGGCGCTCGCGCGGCGCGGACACGCCGTGCGCGCGGCGGGGTCGATGGCCGAGGCCCTCGCGCTCTGCGAGGCGTGGGAGCCCGACCGCGCCGTGATCGACCTGCGCATGCCGGGCGGCGGGGGCATGGAGCTCCTGCGGGAGCTCCGCAAGCGCTTCGAGGACATCGCCGTGGTGGTGCTCACGGGGTACGGGAGCATCCCGAGCGCGATCGAGGCCGTGAAGTCCGGCGCGGTCAACTACCTCACCAAGCCCGCAGAGCCCGCGGAGATCGAGTCGGCCTTCACCGACGCGGGGCCCGCCGAGGGCCCCGAGCTCGACGCCGTGCCCTCGCTCGACCGCGCCGCGTGGGAGCACCTTCAGCGCGTGCTCTCCGAGTGCAACGGCAACATCTCCGAGGCCGCGCGGCGCATGGGGATGCACCGCAGGACGCTCCAGCGCAAGCTCCAGAAGCTCCCCCCGCGGCGATGAACGCAGCCTCCCACGACGTGCGCTCGGCGCCCGTGCAGGTGGGCTGGGTCGTGCGCCTGCGCTGGGCCGCCGTGGCCGCGCTCACCGCGTCGGTCGTCGCCGTGCGCTACGTGCTGCACGCGCCGGTGCCCGAGGTGCCCGTGGCGGCCATCCTGGTGACGCTGCTCGTGGGCAACGTGGCGCTCCAGCGCGCGCTGCGCCGGGGGCGCGTGCTGGCCGACCGCTCCGTCGCGCTGAACCTCCTCATCGACACCGCGGCCCTCACCGCGCTGCTCCTCTGGACGGGCGGCGCGATGAACCCCTTCACCACGCTCTACCTCCTGCACGTGGCGCTCGCGGCGGTGCTCGTCTCGCGGCGCTGGAGCCTCGCCGTGGCGATCGGCTCGGTGGGCGCGTTCGGCGCGCTGCTGCTGCTGCGCCCCGAGGCCGCCCACGTGTGGCACGCGCCGGGGATGTTCCTCCTGCACGTGCGCGGGATGTGGCTCGCGTTCGCGCTCACCGCGGGGTGCCTCTGGTACTTCACCGACCGCGTGAACGCCTCGCTGCGCCAGCGCGAGGCCGAGCTCGCCGAGGCCCGCCTCGACGCCGAGCGCGCCGAGCGCCTCGCGGCCCTCGGCACCCTCGCCGCGGGCACCGCGCACGAGCTCAACACCCCCCTCGGCACCATGGCCATCCTCGCGAGCGAGCTCTCCGAGGAGCTCTCCGACCGCCCCGAGGCGCGCGCGCAGGCCGACCGCATCCGCGCCGAGGTCAAGCGCTGCGCGGCCATCCTCGCGCGCATGCGCTCGCACGAGCAGTCGCCCGAGGAGCCCGTGGCCGTCGACGCCGCCGCGTGGGTGGCCGAGGTGGTCTCGTCGCAGGATCACCCCGCGGCGCTGCGCGTGGCGCCCGAGGCGCGCGGCGCCGAGGTGCTCGTGCGCCCCGAGACCATGCGCCAGGCGCTCGGCAACCTCCTCGACAACGCCCGCCTCGCGACCGCGGGCGACGCGGGCGACGCGGTCACCGTGCGCGTCGACGCCACCGACGCGCGCGTGGTGATCACCGTCGAAGACCGCGGCGTGGGCATCGACCCGGCGCTCCTGCCGCGCCTCGGCCAGCCCTTCGTGACCACGCGCGAGCCGGGGCAGGGCATGGGCCTCGGGCTCTACCTCGTGCGCGCCGCGGCCGCGCAGCACGGCGGCGCGCTCACGATCGCGTCGGAGGGCGGCGTCACGCGCGCGGCCCTCTCGCTGCCGCGCCGCCGCGCTACAGCGTGAGCTGGAGCTGCACGCGCGCGGTGTGCTGCGCCCGCGCGAGGTCGTCGCCGAAGTTCGCCTGCCAGTCGGCCTGGAGCTTGTGCGCGTGCCCGCCGAGGTACACGTTCACGCCCGCGCCGAGCTCGCGCCCCAGCGCGCTCACCGCGGCGCGCAGCGCGGGGTCGGTGTCGGCGACGGCGCGGAGGTCGTCCCAGCGGGCGGCGACCTCGACGCGCGCGCCGATCATCACGCCGAGCTGCACGTGGTACCCGTAGCCCGCGCGCGACCACTCGCGCTGCGCGCGCCCGTCGGCCACGTACCCGTGGCTCGGCTCCGACGCCCCGCGCCACAGGCCCTCGGCGATGAGCGACACCCCGCGCCACTTGAGGTGCAGGTCGATCGCGGCGTGGAGGTAGTCGTACGCGCCGTGCGCGAGCGTGGCGCCGAAGGTGCTCTGGGCGCGCGTGGAGCCCTGGTTGTACGCGCCCGCGAGGCCCACCGCGAGGCGCGGCGAGGCGCGGCGGTCGAGGTCTCCCTCGACGTTGTCGTCGAAAGACCCGAGGGGCGACACCTGCACGCGCGCGGCGTAGAGGAAGCCCGCGTCGCCGCCCGCGCGGTTGCGCCCCTCGCCCGAGAAGACCCCGAGCGCGTACTGGAGGCGCCCCCCGAGGCCGAAGAGGTCGCGCGACGAGAGCTCGACGCCCACGTCGCGGTCGACGCTGAGCTCGCGGACCATCTGCGGCCGCTCGACGAGCTGCATCGTCGCCTCGCTCGTGGTGCGCGCGCGGTCGAAGGGCACGAAGAACTGCCCCACGCGCACGTGGAGGTCGCGCACGGCGGTGTAGCTCACCCACGCGTCGAGGAGGGGCGAGGCGCTGCCCTGCTCGAAGTCCTGCGAGGAGAACCCGAGCTGCGCGTAGTAGCGCACGTCGGGCGAGAACGCGTTGCCCGAGAGGGTGAGGCGCATGGCGCGGACCGAGATGGCCGTCTGCGGGTCTCCCGCGGGCGGCGCGGTGAGCGTCGCGCGGACCTGCGTGCGCGCGGAGACCGTGAGCGACAGGGCCGGGTCGCGGAGGGTGACGGTGACGCCCGCGCCGGGGCGCCCGTCGAAGGTCACGTCGCGGTCGGGCGG